>JASFZG010000196.1:0-6993 GCA_046055745.1 Flavobacteriaceae bacterium
AATAGTACCATTGATTAATGCCAAACCTACTTCTTTTAATAACCGCTGAAATAAACTTCCTTTTACGACATCATTTGCTAAACCTTGTACAATAATTGCACTGGATTGAACACCAACGTTTCCTGCCATTGCAGCAATTAAAGGCGTAAAAAAGAAGAGCGCTTTTAGTTCAGGATTGTTCATAATGCTTTCAAAATCTTGAAGTATAAATACACTTCCGAGTCCTCCAAAAAGTCCTAAAACCAACCAAGGTAATCGTGCTTTTGTTAACTGAAATATACTATCATCCGCTTCAACATCTTGCGAAATACCCGCAGCCATTTGATAATCTTTTTCAGCTTCTTCTTTTATAAAATCTACGATATCATCGATGGTAATTCTACCTACTAAAATTCCTTTTTCATCCACCACAGGAATGGCTTCTAAATCATATTTTTGCATGATTCTTGCTACTTCTTCATCTTCCGTATCTACGGTTACATAATCTACTTTCGGAATATAAACTTCGCTAATATGTGTTTTTGCAGATGCGGTTAAAAGATCTTTTAATGATAGTCTTCCTTTTAATTTTCCGTCTTCATCGGTTACATAAATGGAATGTACCCGAGTTACATTTTCGGCTTGTCTTCGCATTTCTCGAACACATCCCGCTACCGTCCAAGTTTCTTTTACTTGCACCAATTCCTTTGCCATTAAGGCTCCAGCGGTATCTTCATCGTAAGTTAAAAGCTCAACAATATCGGATGCGTGCTCTTCATCTTCAATTTTATCGATTACTTTTTTCTGAATATGATCATCGAGTTCCGCAACCACATCGGCAGCATCATCGGTGTCCATTTCTTCTAATTCTTGGGCAATTTCTTCAGGAGAAAGACGTTTTAGAATTTTTTCACGTACATCTTCATCTAGCTCCATTAAGGCTTCCGAAGTAATTTCACTTTCTAAAGACTTAATAAGATAGGTCGCCTCTTTAGAATTTAATTCTTCTAATAAATCGGCTATGTCGGCAAAGTGAATGTCGTGCAGTAATTCCCGTAACGCATTGCCATCCTTATTGGCAATGAGCTGGGTTACTTTTTGGATATAATCAGCTGTTAGTTGAAATTGCATCGTTCTCCAATTTTAGAGTGAGCGCTATAAATTCTGAAACAGATAATTGTTCCGGACGCTGGCCAAAGATAGTGTCTTCTTTTAATTTATCGGAAAGATTGAAGACTTTTAAACTGTTTCGCATTGTTTTTCGTCTTTGCTGAAAAGCAGTTTTTACCACTTTAAACAACATTTTTTCGTTACACGGAAGGCTATAATCTTCCTTTCTGCGCAATCGAAGTACGCCACTTTCTACTTTTGGTGGCGGATTAAAAACAGTGGGAGGGACTGTAAATAAATATTCTGCATCGTAAAACGCTTGTACTAAAACCGACATAATTCCGTAGGTTTTAGATCCTTCTTTTTCGCAAATACGTTTGGCTACTTCTTTCTGAAACATTCCTGTGAATTCTGGAATCTGATCTCGCCATTCCAAGGTTTTAAAAACAATTTGAGTGGAAATATTATACGGAAAGTTTCCAGTAATTGCATATTGCTCCCCATTGAAAAAATCCGTTAAATCGAACTTTAAAAAATCGGCAGGAATCACCTGAAGGTTTTCGTTTTTGTAATTTTCACCAAGATATATCACCGATTCTGAATCCAGTTCCATCGCAATTACATTGATATCTTTTTCGATGAGGTATTTGGTAAGTACACCCATTCCTGGACCGATTTCTAAGACATTTTTATAACCTTCTAAAGTAACAGTATCTGCTATTTTCTTAGCTACTTCTTCATCTTTTAAGAAATGTTGACCTAAGTGCTTTTTTGCTTTTACTTGTTTTGAAGACATACTAGTTATGTTTTACCGTAAATTCATCAATAATCTCTAATTCTGTTCTAAAAGCTAGCATTTTATCACCAAATTTTAAAAGAGCATCACTCTTAAGTTTGTCAGCATCAAACTGATAATACTTGTTTAAAGCTTCCCGCGATTTTGCTCTGTATTGAACAGAATAAGTAACTCCACCCATTTCTTCCTCTACCAAAACTCGAGTTAATCTTGCTTCAGAAAAGTGCCCTGTAGAAAGCACCTCAGGAATGTGATTTTTAATCCATTTTAGCCATTCTTCGTGAATGCTACCTTCTATGTTTACGGTTACGTTGTATATGATCATAATTAGTTATAATTCAATTATTGCATTTCGGCTTCGCTCAATGCCCATAAGTTTAATAGTTTTCAGTCATTCTATCTCATCACCGCGAAGGTTACGGAATTTTTTTCGGGCTTCTACAAAGTAAATACTATCTTCAAAATTAAATATAATTTGCTCGTAATATTGTTTTGCTTTTTCGGGTGAACCGAGCTTTGTTTCGTATAATTTTGCCAACCTATAATGTGCGTCATCGGCTAAAATATCTTCATTATAAAACTGAATTAATTTTAAATAGGAAGCTTCCGCCTTTTCGTATTCTCCTTTAATTTCGTAAAGTTCGCCCATTTTAAGCAAGGCTTCATCTTCAATTTTTTCGCCTTTATGGTTTTCTAAAATTTCTTCTAAAACTTTAATAGCTTCGGTTTCTCTTTTCTGAAATGCCATTAAATCAGCCCTTGCATATTGTTTCAATGCAGTTTGAGTAGAATCTTCTAAACTATTGTCTTTTATCAATAAACTCAGCTGCATTGCATCGTTTGCAATTAGCTGTGTAGCCGATTTTTTAAGCACATCTAATTGCACTTGCGCCCATTCAAAATCACCTTTATAATAACTTGTTTTTGCTACTTTAAATCTTGCTTCTTGTGCTATTCCAGTTCCTTTTACTTCTTTTTGAACTTGAGAATAATAAATTAAAGCTTGATTAAATTTTTCATCATAAACCAAAATATCTGCCAAAACCATTTTCACTGTTGCATTCTGAAAGCGAGATAAATTTTGTTTAGAAAGTGTTTTTAAATTTGAAATTGCTTTTTCTTTTTTATTCAATTCAAAAGCTAGGAAATAATTATAGTTAATCTGAAGGGTATAGGTTTCTTTTCCACGACCAAATTCATCTAATAAACCCTCGTATTTCTTTTCAATTTTTGGGTATTCTTTTTTGGTTGAAGTTTTAATTTCAATCTTCATTAATTGTTGATAGCCTTCAATTTTTGTCTCCATATTTGGAGCGTTATCTATGATGTAATTAACGATTAATCTCGCGTTTTCGTAATCTTCATCTTCCATGGCGATGTAAGCTATATCTGCAATTCCAGATAAATCTTCATCTCCCATTCGTTTGTATATTGCTTTTTCTTGAGTGAAGGCTTTTTTATAATCTTTCTGCTGAATAAACAACCAACTCAGTAATTCATTATACATAACGTTGGGTTGTTTTTGTAATTTCTGAAGTAATGCTTTCCGAAGCAATATATTCCCTTCGTTACTTGGGTCTTCGGTAATGTAAAGGCTGAAATTTTGCTGTGCAATTCCTTTATAGGCTCTGTTTTTCTTGATTAACACAAGATAACTGCCAAACATTTTTTCTAAATCCCCTTTTTCACCGTATAATCGTGCTAATTGGTAACTGTAATCCATAACTGGATTAAGTTTCATTGAAGTTTCATAAGTTTTTATAGCTTGCTCTATAAGGTTGTATTTTTCGAAAGCCTTGCCAATACTACTAGCATAATTTATTTTCCCTTCTAAAGATTCAATGGCTTTATTATAATTAATCAATGCTAAAGAATCTTTATTCTGAAGCGCATAATTATAACCCAACTCCACAAATAAATGGGGGATTATTCTTGGAGAATCAAGTTTTTCGTTTAATAAATTTCCTGCTTCTGAATAGTTTTCTAATTGCTGATTAGTGGCTACCAAGGCATTAAAATAATCGGAACGTTGTGATTTTTTATAAAGCTTGGTGTAAAGAGCTAATGCTTTTTCATATTTTCCTTGCTCAAAATAATTTTTAGCCAACAAATCGTTTTGGGCATTTACTGCCGAAATCGAAATAAAAAATAATATAAATAGGAATTTGTGCACGGGTTAAAGATAGGAAATAGATTTCTTAATAAATTGTCAAAAATGAAGGGATTATTTGTCTATTGATACTCCATCTAATTCTCCCCATTCCGTCCAAGAACCATCGTATAGATAGTTGGTTTTATTTCCGATTATTTCGGAAGCCAATATTAAAATACAAGCGGTTAATCCAGAGCCACAAGTAAATATTAAAGAAGAATTTAAAAGATTCTGTTTTTCAAAAACTTGTTTTAATGCTGTTTTAGAAAGAAATTTACCATCCTTTAAAACTTCTAAAAATGGAAGATTTACCGAATTAGGAATATGTCCGCTTTTTAAATTTTCTCTGGTTTCAGGAATTATTCCGTAGAATCTTTTTTTGGAACGAGCATCCACTACAATTGCTTCTTTGTTCTTAATGTTTTCTGCTATTTCTGAAGCGTTTTTCTGAAATTCAGAATGAAGTGTTGCGGTAAAGTTACCTTCAGTAATGTGTTGTTTTTGAACCCGTTCAGTAGGATTTCCTTTCTTGATCCATTCAGGTAAGCCGCCATCGAGTACTGCAATGTTTTTATGTCCCATAGATTTGAACATCCACCAAACCCTCGGACTTGCATAGATTCCCATATTATCATATACTACAATAATACAGTCATTGTTGATACCTAATTTTCGGCATTCCAAAGCAAAAGCATCTGAGTTTGGTAAAGTATTTGGAAGTGGATTTTCAAGGTCCGAAAACTTTCCTTTCAAATCAAAATAACGAGCACCTTCAATTTGAAGGTTTGGAAATTCAACTTCAATATTTGCTACATTAGATTCCAAACTGACATCTAAAACCACCAAATTAGGTGTGTTGAAGTTTTCAGAAAGCCAATCTACGGTAACAAGTGGTTTCAAATAAATAGGGATTAATTAATTATATCGAAGCCACAATAAGGAACCAATACTTCAGGAATTTTAATGCCTTCAGGAGTTTGATAGTTTTCTAAAATTCCAGCTAAAACTCTTGGTAATGCTAATGAGCTTCCATTTAAAGTATGGACTAATTTATTTTTTCCGTCTTCATCTTTATAACGTAATTTCAGTCTAGTAGCCTGAAAAGTTTCAAAATTTGAAACCGAAGAAATTTCCAGCCAACGATCTTGTGCTGTTGAAAACACTTCAAAATCATAAGTCAATGCAGCCGTAAAACCTAAATCGCCACCACAAAGTCTAAGGATTCTATAAGGTAATTTCAATTCTCTTAATATATTTTTTACGTGAGTCACCATTCCAGTTAATGCAGTATAAGAATTTTCGGGTTTTTCAACTCGAACAATTTCCACTTTATCAAATTGATGTAGTCTGTTTAGCCCACGAACGTGAGCACCATAACTTCCTGCTTCTCTTCTAAAGCAAGGTGTGTAGGCAGTACATAAAATTGGTAATTCGGAATGTGTTCTTAAATCTCCACGAAACATATTAGTTACTGGAACTTCGGCGGTTGGGATTAAATATAAATCGTCCACGGTAGAATGATACATTTGTCCTTCCTTATCGGGTAATTGCCCAGTACCAAAGCCTGAAGCTTCATTTACCAAATGTGGGACTTGATATTCTGTATAGCCTGCTTCGGTGTTTTTATCTAAAAAATAAGCGATTAATGCACGTTGTAATCTTGCTCCTTTTCCTTTATAAACGGGAAACCCTGCTCCGGTAATTTTAACGCCTAATTCAAAATCGATAAGGTCGTATTTTTTAGCTAATTCCCAGTGAGGCATCGCACCTTCTGATAATTTTGGTATTTCACCTTCAATAAAAACCTCCTCATTATCATCTTCATCAACACCAGCAGGAACTAACTCATTTGGGATATTTGGAATTGTAAAAAGCAATTCTTGTAGCTTTTCAGTTGCATTTGTTAAGGTTTCAGAAAGTTCTTTTGAAACCTCTTTTAATTGAGTTGTTTTTCCTTTTAAAATGTTCGCTTTTTGAGCTTCTCCATTTTTATAAAGAATACCAATCTCTTTAGAAAACGAATTGGATTGCGATAAGGTTTCATCTAATTTTGATTGAGTTGCTTTACGAAGTTCATCGGTTTGCAACACTTCTTCAAAAACAACAGCAGCATCAAAGTTTCTTTTACTTAATGCTTGAATGAATTTTTCCTTGTTTTCACGTATTTCGTTTACTTGTAACATTTTTTTGTTTTAAGGTAGGCAAAGTTACACAGACCTGTGAGGTTTTCAAAACCTCACAGGTCTTATTTTATATATTAGGAAATGATTAGAAAAGAAAAGGAATTAAAAAACGCCAAACAATAAATGAGAATACAATGAGAACTATTAGTATTAGAATGAAATTTAATTTTTGTTGGTGTTTTTTGTCTTTTCTAATTTTTTCTTTGATAATTATTTTAGCTTTTTGAAACTTTTCTCTTGAAACGGGTGCAAAAATATTTTTATTAATAGAATTTGTTTGTCTTTTTTTTCTCTTTTCTAATCTATCTAAACGAAGATCTTTAACTTCCCTTCGTAGTCTTGCTCTGTTTTTTATTCCGTCAAAATTACCGTACATTTTTTTATAAAGGATTTTGACTCTAAAGATAATAATTCTATTTATTATGATAACCCTTAGGAGAAGTCAATAACCAATCGGTATGTTTATATGACTTCCATTTTTGAGCAGCGATATCCACATCAGGATTGGTAAATTGAAAATAAGGGCCTCCATTTATACTTACTTTAGATGAAAAATAAACTGCCACATCTTTACCATTTTTCTTTTCATCTTCTTTGATTCTTTGGGCATATTGCCACATTAAATCGGGTTTTGTTTTAATACTTCGTTGTTGTTTCCTTGAAAGAATGCTCCTGTAATCATATATTTTATTTTCACCTGTTGCTTTGTCTTCTACACGGATAGTTAGCGTTCCACTTTTGCTTCGTAACATCATTCGCCAACTTAGACGATG
>JASFZG010000197.1:0-15973 GCA_046055745.1 Flavobacteriaceae bacterium
AGAAATAGATTGTTAAATAAAACAACTGCAAAATATGCTATTTCTTTAGATGATGATGCTCATTTTATTATTGACAAACCTTTAGAAATTATTGAAAATCATTTTAATAAGTATCCTTCTTGCGGGCTAATATCCTGTAGAATATTTTGGGGGAAGGAATTACCAATCAATATTTTATTGGATAAAAAAATAGAAAGAGTTAAAGGCTTTGTGGGTTGTGGGCATATTTGGAATATGGATGCTTGGAGGAATATCCCGAATTATCCTGATTGGTTTGTGTTTTATGGAGAAGAGGATTTTGCCTCGTTTCAACTATTTAAAAAAGGTTGGGAGATACATTATGTGCCAGAAGTATTGGTACATCATCGAGTAGATATTAAAGCTAGAAAAAAAGATAAGGATTATCGGTTGCGTTTAAGGCGATCTTTGCGTTCTGGGTGGTATTTGTATTTGTTGTTTTATCCAATTAATGAAATCCCTAAACGTTTTATTTATACTTTATGGATACAATTGAAGCTAAAAGTTTTTAAAGGAGATTTAAAAGCTTTGTTTGGAATTGTTCAAGCATTATTTGATGTTGTTTGGAACCTTCCAAAGATTATAAAGAATTCAAATCGATTGACAAAATCAGAATTTGAAGCCTATTCTAAATTACCTGACACAAAATTGTATTGGACTCCTAAAAAGTCTTAAAAAAAAGTATCTTTACCTAGGTTTGAAAAAAGCAAAAAAAATAGTAATAATTCCTGCCAGAGGAGGATCAAAACGCTTGCCAAATAAGAATACTCTTATGTTGGGGGGAATTCCTTTAATAGCACACAGTATTAATTATGCTAAAGCTAATGGAATTGATACTATTGTTGTTTCTACAGATAACTTAGAAATTAAAAAAATTGCCTTAGAATATGGAGCCAAAGTATTAGACAGACCTAAAGAATTGGCTACAGATACGTCTCCTACAATAGACACATTAAAAGAGGTGCTACTAAAACTTAAAGAAAATTATGATGACGTAATATTATTACAGCCCACAAACCCTTTAAGACCTTTAGAAATGTTATCTAAAGCACTTCTTGTTTTTAAAGAAAACAATTGTAATAGTTTAATGACAGTAAGCAGAAATCATCATAAACTTGGTAAAATTAATAATCGAAAATTTACACCCTACAATTATAAAATGGGCCAACGAAGTCAAGACTTAGAGCCTTTGTATTTTGAAAATGGATTGTTATATATTACCAAAGTTGACTTAATTTTAAAAGGAAAAATATTAGGAGAGAATAATTTTCCCATGGTAATCAATCATCCATTTGCAAGTATTGATATAGACACCCAAGATGATTTTGATTTAGCTGAGTTTTATTTTCAAAAATATAGAAATGAATAATCCATTTATAGAAATAGCAGGTAGAAAAATTGGACAAGATTTTCCACCTTTAGTGATTGCTGAACTAGGAATTAATCATGAAGGGTCTTTGCAAACTGCTTTTGATATGGTTGATGCCGCTAAAAGAGCTGGTGTTGAAGTCGTAAAGCATCAAACTCACATTGTTGAAGATGAAATGAGTGGGGCAGCAAAAAAAGTAATCCCAGGAAATGCTGATATATCTATTTATGAAATAATGGATAGGTGTTCTTTAAATGAAGAAGATGAATTAAAACTTAAAGAATATGTAGAAAGAAAAGGTATGATATTTATATCTACCCCTTTTTCAAGAGCTGCTGCAGATAGGTTAGAAAGGATGGATGTAGAAGCCTATAAAATAGGATCTGGTGAGTGTAATAATTACCCGTTATTAGAACATATAGCACAATTTAAAAAGCCTATAATATTAAGTACTGGTATGAATACTGTTGAAAGTATAACAAAAGCTTTAGCCATATTTAAAAAATATAATGTAGCAGTTGCTATTTTACACACTACCAATTTATATCCAACCCCACCAAATTTGGTGCGCTTTGGCGCAATGACCGAAATACATAAAGCATTTCCAACCAACGTTTTTGGGCTTTCAGACCATACAACCTCCAACCATGCCTGTTTTGGAGCAGTAGCTTTAGGAGCGAGTATTTTAGAACGTCATTTTACAGATTATATGCAGCGTACAGGACCAGATATTATCTGCTCCATGGACGAAAATCAAACTAAAGAATTGATAAAGGGCAGTCAACTAATATGGCAAATGCGAGGTGGAACAAAAGAGCCTGCGAAAGAAGAACAAGTGACCATTGATTTTGCCTTTGCTACAATATGTACTATATCTAATATTGAAAAAGGAGAAAAGTTTACTAAAAAAAACATTTGGGTAAAACGACCAGGAACAGGTGATATTTTAGCTGAAGAATACAATGATATACTTGGTAAAATAGCAACTAGAAACATAAAAAATGATGAACAATTAAAAAGGAGCGATATTGAATAGTCCTAAAAAAATAATATTCCTAACCGGTACAAGAGCCGATTTTGGTAAAATAAAATCACTATTACAGATCCTTCAAAAAAAGAAGAAATTTGAACCCTTTATTTTCGTAACAGGGATGCACTTGTTACATGATTATGGGTATACATTAATTGAAGTAGAAAGAACAGGTTTTAAAAATATATCAACATTTAAAAACCATACCGATGAATCTACTATGGATTTAACATTAGCAAAAACTATAGAAGGTTTTTCTGAATATGTAAAACAAATAAGCCCTGATTTAATTATTGTTCATGGAGATCGGGTAGAGGCTCTTGCAGGGGCAATTGTTGGAAGTCTTAATAATATATTAGTTGCACATATAGAAGGAGGAGAACTTTCTGGTACAATTGATGAGTTGATTAGGCATTCGGTAAGTAAATTAAGTCATATACACTTTGTGTCTAATGATGATGCAAAGAAACGACTACTTCAAATGGGTGAGATTCGGGATTCTATATTTACCATAGGGTCTCCAGATATAGACACTATGTTTTCTAAAAACCTTCCTACGTTAACAGAAGTTAAGAAATATTATGAAATATCTTTTGACATATATGCTGTAGTAATGTTTCATCCTGTTACAACAGAAGCCAAATATATGAAGGAATATACTTGTAATTTTATAGATGCCTTATTAAAATCTGATGATAACTATGTGGTTATTTTTCCAAATAATGATTTAGGAAGTACTTATATTATTGAAGCTTATCAAAAATTGAAAGCTTTAGATCGGTTTAGAGTTTACCCATCTATTAGGTTTGAGTATTTTTTAACTTTATTAAAGAACGCCAAATATATTATAGGTAACTCTAGTGCTGGAATAAGAGAAGCTCCTTATTATGGAATACCAACTATCAATATTGGGACAAGACAAGAAAACAGAGCTTTACATTCACACATTATTAATGTTGATTATAATACAGCTTCAATATTAGATGCCATAGATTCAGATTTACAGAAAATAGAAATTGAAACCTCAAGTTTTGGTCATGGAAATAGTGCAGAACAATTTTTAAAATGTTTAAATACCATAGATTTTTGGAATTTGAATCATCAAAAACAGTTTAAAGAGTATGATTAAATCAATAAAAAATAAATTATCGAGAGAAATAAAAATAAAATTGCTCTATAATTTTAGATCTTATAAGTCATTTTTTTATATTGGTAAATTGACAAAATTAGCTCAAATTCATAAGACTGATAAGTATGGAGATCATAGATATACACAACATTATCAAAAACACTTTAGCCCTTTTCAGTATAAAAAAATAAACTTGTTGGAAATAGGAGTAGGTGGTTATAAAAGTCCTATAGTTGGAGGGAATTCGCTAAGAATGTGGAAATCATTTTTTCTTTTTTCTAATATTTTTTCTCTTGATATATATGATAAGTCACAACTTCAAGAAAAAAGAATAAGAATTTTTAAAGGAAGCCAAACGGATAAAAAACTATTGGATACTATTTGTAAAGAAGTAGATGGGTTTGATATTATTATTGATGATGGAAGTCATATAAACAATCATGTAATTACCACTTTTAAACATTTGTTTCCAAGATTAAAGAAAGGAGGAATCTATGTTATAGAAGATACTCAAACATCCTATTGGGAACAAATGGGAGGATCTTCTATAGAGTTTAATAGAAAAGATACTATATATGGATTTTTTAAGTCTTTAATTGATGGACTGAATAGCGAAGAATATCTTATTGAAGGCTATAATAAAACATATTATGATAAACATATAGTTTCCATGCATTTTTATCATAATTTAATATTTATCTATAAAGGAGATAATAATGAAAACTCTAAGTTTGTTGAAAATAATAAATTAAAGTAAGCAATTATTAACAGTTAAATATATTTGATGATTACCGATAAATCAAAAATAGCGATATTAACAACCGTAGTGAATTTTGAACTGTATGATATAACCTCAAAGAAGTTTCCTAATGAAATTCAAAAATATGTTATAGATGGAACAGCTGGAATGCACGGAATAGAGAGTCTATACTTTATGATGAAAAAACTGAAAGGAAGGGGTATAGAATGGTTGATTATGGCAGATGAAGATGTTATTTTTTCTAATAGTAATGCTGTTTTTACTATTATAGATTTTATGAACAAAGAAGATGTCACAGTTTGCGGAGTCCGTGATGGTGGTGAAATAAACCATAGAACACAAAACCCTTGGGCGATAAACACGTTTTTTTCAATTCTAAATTTTAAAACAATAGAAAATATTTGGAATAAAAGAGAAGTGATGAAGCATCAATATGTTCTAGATAATGAATTTAATGATGATTTATCGAATCTTCAAATAGGGTATGATACTAAAAGTTTATTTGAACCTTATTATTGTTTTTATTTTTGGTTGCGTAGAAACTCCAAAGATTTTCTTTTTTTAGACACTCTTATGCATGACGATAATATAGCAAATAAAGTGCTTTTTAATAATGAAGTGTTTTTGCATCATACTTGGTATGCAAGAAGTTATGGTGTAAATAAAAAACATACCAACAGGATTAATGCTATTTTGGAAAAAACATCAAATTCTTTAGTTTTGAATAACAACCAAGAAGATAACGTGATTGTTTTTAAAGATAATAATTACCTTTTAAAAAAGAAATTAAAAAGAATCATTAAGAAATTATTTAAATGAGTAAATTAGGTTTAGTAATAGTAGATGGAGTTGGTTTCAGAAATTTTATATTAAGTGATTTTCTTAAAGAGGCATCCACTTCTTTTGATGAAATTACAATTTATTCTGGTTTGAAAGCTGAAGTGTACGATTTGGGTTCTTATTCAAATATTAAAATTGTAGAATTAGAAGTTTATATAGAAATCAAAAAAGCATGGTTTTGGCGAAAACTTAATGAGACAGCACATTTATATAAACATCGTTCTTTTTTTGGCATAAAAGACACTTTAAGTTTCACTAAGCCTAAAGGTTATACAAAACGTGATGTATTAAATAGGTTTATTAGAATTGTTGCTTCTTGTTTTCATTCGGAAAAGAACATGAAAACCTATCAAAAATATATTTATAAATCATTTTCTAAAAGTGAAATAACTCAAAATTTTATTAGTAAGCTATCTGCAGATAAACCAAGTATATTGTTTTTTACACATCAGCGTCCCCCATATATAGCCCCATTAGTTTATGCAGCGAATAAGACAAAAATAAAAACATGTTCATTTATTTTTAGTTGGGATAACCTTTCTTCAAAAGGAAGGATTCCGGCTATGTTTGATTCTTTTTTAGTATGGAGTAATTTAATGAAAAAGGAACTTCTTTATTTTTACCCATTAGTAAATAAAGAAAAAGTTAAAGTTGTAGGCACACCTCAATTTGAGCCTTATGTTATGCCAGAGTATCAATCTTCTGAGGACGATTTTTATACTAATTTTGAACTAGATACTAATAAAAAGACCATTTGTTTTAGTTGTGGTGATTTGTCCACAGGAAGAAATGATGAATTGGCTATAAGTATAATAGCAGAAGCAATAGAAAATAATAAGCTTGATTTACCAGTAAACCTATTAGTAAGAACCTCACCAGCTGATAGTGGTTCAAGATTTAAAAAGGTAAAAGAAAAATACCCTTTTATATCTTGGAACTATCCAAAATGGGTACAAACTAGAGCAGATCATGTTGAGTCATGGTCGCAGCGATTGCCCTTAAGAAAAGATGTTAAAGAACTTAGAAGTATTTTGGAGTATGCAGCTGTTAGTGTAAATATGTGTTCAACGATGAGCTTAGATTTTATGCTGTTTAACAAACCGGTAATAAACCAAGTTTTAGGTAATAAAGAAAATGGATTGTTTAATGACCAACGGTTTTTAAATTATAACCACTATAAAAAAGTTGTTGAAAGCGGATCTGTTAATATCACAAAAACAAAAAAAGAATTATTGAGTGCAATAAATGACGCATTGAAAAGCCCATTATATTTAGAAAAACAAAGAGCAGAAATACTTAAATTAGAAATTAGCAAACCAATAAAAGGAACTAGTAAAAGGATCGTTAGAACACTAAAAAGTATATAGCTTTCCTTTAGTAAAAAGATAAATAATTAGTTTAAAAAATGAATATACTAGTAGTTTGTGATTATAAAATTTATTCTGAAAGGATAGGAGGGATGGATCGTTTTTTTAAGCTTTTTGATGAAAAAGCTAAGGAAAGAGGTCATAAAATTACGTGGATTTTTTCTGATGTACTCCCTTTTGATTTTTATAATAATATGGAAGTGGTGTCTGCAAAAAATCAGGGGTTGCTTACGTTTACAGATAAGTATCTTACTAATTGTAATGATAATATTGATGTCCTTATAACACATTTTATTACACAGTTTGCTCTTATTTTTAAAAGATTTAAAACCAAGTATCATATTCCAAAAATTATTAGCGTAGATCATAACCCAAGACCGTTGAATGGTTTTACTTTTAAAAAACGAATTAAAAAACGAATAAGTGGGATTTTATACCATAAATTTATTGATAAGATTATTGGGGTTTCCCAATATACATCAAACCATAGTGTAAAAGATTTTGGTAAGCATACAGCTAAAAAAACACAAACTATTTACAACGGTATTGATATATCCATTTTTAAAAATAAGAAAGTATTAGATCCACAAAATAAAATAATTAATTTTATAATAGTATCTCATTTAAGAGAAAGTAAAGGAATACAAGATTTACTAAAAGCACTTACTAAATTAACAGGTATTGAAAAAACCAAATTAACGATATCAATATTTGGTAGTGGCCCTTATGAGGCAACATTAAAAAAAATGTGCTCTGACTATAATTTAAATAAGATTGTTAGTTTTAAAGGAAGCTCCCCAGAAATTCATTTAAATTTGTATCGATTTGATTATATGTTACAGCCCACTTATATGGAATGTTTTAGTTTGTCTATATTAGAAAGTTTACTGTCTAATGTTCCAGTTATAACAACAAGGGTTGGTGGTAATGCAGAAGTTGTAGTTGATAAAATAAATGGATGGTTGTTTGATGCTAAAGATGTAAATACATTAACAAGTATTTTAAAGAATATTATTTCTGGAAAATATAAAATAGAAAATAATATTTATACTACTATAGAAGAGAATTACTCCTTAGAATTGATGGTAGCAAATCATTTAAAACTATTGTAAATGCACATAGCCTTTTTAACACCAGAATATCCACATCAGAAACTCAGGAAACCTGGAGGGTTGGGTACAAGCATAAAGAATCTAGCAATAGAATTATTAAAAAACAATGTTAGTATTAGTGTTTTTGTATTTGGTCAAGATGAAGATGAAGTCATAAATGATGATGGGATTGTTATTTATAAAATAGCTCAAAAAAGATATTTGATATTAGGTTGGTTTTTATATCGAAAATATTTAAACAAAATAATAAATAAATATATAGCGCTAGAATCTATAAATTTGATTGAAGCTCCGGATTGGACTGGGATTACAGCTTTTATGAGTTTTAAATGCCCGTTGGTCATCCGATTAAATGGATCTGATGCTTATTTTTGTAATTTGGATAATAGAAAACAGAAGTTTAAAAACTATTTTTTTGAGAGAAGAGCACTTATTGGGGCTGATAAGGTAGTATCAGTAAGTAAATTTACAGCACAGCAAACCAACCAAGTTTTTAAAATTAATAAATGTAATACTGTGATCCATAACAGTATTGATGCATCAAAATTTATTCCTACCGACCACCCAATTACTAAAAATCAGATATTATATTTTGGGACTATTATCAGAAAAAAAGGGGTACTAGAATTGGCAAAATCTTTTAATATATTATTAGAAAAAAAGCCAGAAACTACTTTATTGTTAGTCGGAAAAGATGTAGTAGATATATTTGAGAATAAGTCAACTTTAGCATTATTTTTTGATATACTTTCAGATAAAGCAAAAAAAAGGGTTACCCATATTTATGAAGTACCTTATTCAAAAATTAATGAAATAATAGCCAAAGCCGCTTTAATTACATTACCAAGTTTTGCAGAAGCCTTTCCAATGACTTGGTTAGAGTCTATGGCAATGGAAAAAGCTTTAGTAACCTCTGATATTGGTTGGGCAACCGAAATGATGATAGACCATGAGACCGGATTTTTAGTAAACCCAAAGGATCATCAGATGTATGCTGAAAAGCTACAGGTTTTATTAGAAAATAATATTTTAGCAAAATCACTTGGTAAAAAAGCTAGAGAATTGGTTATTGATAAGTTTGATTCAAAAAAAATAGCAACACAAAATATCGAATTTTATAAAGGATTAATTAAATGACATTTAAGACTTACACCACAAAAAATGGAGAAGAGCTATTATATAGAGGTAATCCTTCCATTAGCTTTTTAGAAGCAATCGCTGAAGGGGTGGGCGATATATGGCATAGCTCTTTAGACCAAGGATATAAAAATATTTTTCCAGAGATTATTTACCAAACAGCTGTTTTTTTTTGGTACGGTCGAGATTTTGATAATTTAGATATTTGTGTGAGTTGGCGATTAAACCCAACACAATTTGTTGTTAGAAAAAGCGTATGGAATGAATTAAATAACTGGGATAATGATTTTGAAAGTGAAGATGTAAAGGCTTTGGATTATGCCTATAATGCTCTAAGAAACCTTGGAGTGATACCATTATATGTTAAAGGTTTGTTTGATGAAACAGCGCAAGCAGCTCCCATTATTAGCACAAAAGACCGGTATCTTTTTTTTATTAAAAACTTTAAAAAGTCACATTCTTTTTATATGCTTTTTAGAGAAGGCATTTATAAATTAAGTGAATGGAAATCGTTATTTTGGGCTACAAAAAATTTTAAGCAACGCGCCTTAAAATCTCCATTAAAACCGAGAGAGTTAAAACCTATTGATGGTAGCCCTTCTATTAGTTATATAATACCAACAATGCTTCGGCAAGATTATACACTTCAATTATTAGAAGACCTTAAAAGTCAAAGCTACCTACCAAAAGAAGTTGTGGTAGTAGACGCTACACCTTTACATAAAAGAGACGAACAACTTTACAATTCTAAAAATTATCCGTTTGATGTTATTTTTCAATGGCAAACAACTAAAGGATCTTGTAGAGCAAGAAATGAAGCAATAGACTTATGTTCTGGAGAATATATTGTTTTTGGTGATGACGATATTAGACTCTCCCCTAATTTTTTAGAAAACCATATTCGTTTGTTACAGACTTATAAGGCAGGAGCTTGTAATGGATTAGATATAAGAGCAGATCATCAAAAACAAAACTTAGACGATTTAAATATTAAATTAGCTGATATGGGAGATGATCGTTGGAAAGTAGGAGCAACACAAAATTTTAGTAATGCCAATTCTTGTGTTAAAAAAGAGTATGTTGATGCTCTAGTGGGTAATGATATCAATTACGATGGAGGATATGGTGAAGATAGTGATTTTGGGATTTCCCTTACCAAAAGAGGAATTACTGTATTACACAATCCGTTTTCAACCAATTTGCATTTGAAACCTCCTGTTGGAGGATACCGTTTTTGGGGAGAGCAAGCAAAATTAATGGGAAAACAAAGAAAAAGACAACCTTGGGAATTAGATTCCCCCGTAAAGTTTATTCGTCCAGTACCTAGCCCAACTATCATGTACCAATTGTATAAACAATTTGATAAAGAACAACGCAAAGAATATAAAATTAAATATTTTGTTAAATATTTAACTGAAGGAAATAAAGTATTAATTATTCTAAGAATAATAAAATTTCCGTTTAGAATGTTACAATATAGAAAGTCTGTTTTTTATGCTAAACAACTTATTAAATTAGGAGTGCGAACCAAATAATGAAAAACTTCTGTCTTATCGTTTGCACTTATATGCGTCCAAAACCTTTGCTGGCTTTATTAAAGTCCGTTAAGAAGCAAACTCTTTACCCCAGTCAGATCATAATTGTTGATGGATCTACCAATAATCTTACAAAAGAAGCAATAGAAAAGAATGGTTTTAATAACCTTGAATATTATTTGGTAGAAGAAAAAGATAGAGGACTTACCAAACAAAGAAATATTGGAATTGAGAAAACTGGAAAAAATATAGCGGTAGTTTGTTTTTTAGATGATGATACTATATTAGAAAAAGAATATTTTGAGCGAATAATTAATACCTATATAAAATATCCAGATGCCATTGCTGTAGGAGGTTATATTACGAATGAGGTGGAGTGGAAAAAGAAAACTAAACCCGTTTTGTTTGATGAATTTGAAAAGGACGGGCATATTAGAAAAATAGGAAAAAGAAACCTTATTCGTAAAAGATTAGGTTTATTAAGTGACCAAGAACCAGGTATTATGCCATTTTTTTCAAATGGATTTCCAGTTAGTTTTTTGCCTCCTACCGATAGGATATATAAGGTTGAATATTTTATGGGAGGAGTTTCTTCTTATAAAAAGAACCTATTTCATCAAATTTCATTTTCAAATTATTTTGAAGGTTATGGTTTGTATGAAGATTTAGATTTTTGTTTAAGAACCTCCAAAATTGGAAAATTGTATGTGAATACTGCTGCAAAGTTAGCACATCATCATGAAGTCGCTGGGCGACCAAATAAGTATGCCTATGGCAGCATGGTAGTTCGAAATGGTTGGTATGTATGGAGAATTAAATATTCTAAGCCAAGTTTAAAGGCGCGTTTTAAATGGAATGCAATTGTGTTATTACAAATATTTTTAAGAGGAGTCAATGTTTTTACTACCAATAAAAGAAAAGAAGCCCTTACAGAAACGTTTGGAAGAATTTCTGGATGGTTTAGTTTACTATATAATAAGCCAACTATATTATGAAATTTGCTATCATCACCCATGTCGTTCATCATAAGAAAGAGAATTTATTATATGCATATAGTCCTTATGTTAAAGAAATGAATTTATGGGGGAAGTATGTGGATGAGATATTATTAGTAGCTCCCTTAACCAACAAAAATATTACTAGTATCCAAACCCCCTATAAAAACGAAAAACTCGAAATATTTGAAGTTTCAAGTATTTCTTTAAAATCTGTCACAGAAATATTAAAAGCTATTTTTCTTTTACCATTAATTGTGTTCACTGTTTTTAAAGCGATGAAAAAAGCAGATCATATTCATTTGCGTTGCCCAGGAAATATTGGTTTGGTTGGATGTTTGGTGCAAACATTATTCCCTAGCAAACCAAAAACGGCTAAATATGCTGGCAATTGGGATCCAGACTCAAAACAACCCAGGTCTTATCGTTTTCAAAAATGGATTCTTTCCAACACATTTTTGACTAAGAATATGCAAGTATTGGTTTATGGAAATTGGTCTAAACAAAGCAAGAATATTCTCCCTTTTTTTACTGCAAGTTATTCTAAAGAAAAAAAGGAACAAATAAGAACGAGGGATTATACTTCTACATTAAGGTTTGTATTTGTAGGTACTTTGTCGAATGGAAAACAGCCACTCTACGCAGTACAATTTGTAGAACAATTAATTAAAAATAAAATTGATTGTCGCTTAGATTTTTATGGAGAAGGAAAAGAACGGTTAATTATTGAAAAGTACATTACTAATAATCAACTTTCAAAAGTGATTAAATTACACGGTAATCAAGCCGCAGCTATTGTTGAAGGAGCTTATAAAGAAAGTGATTTTCTAATTTTACCTTCCAAATCTGAAGGTTGGCCAAAAGTAGTAGCAGAAGCTATGTTTTGGGGTGTTATACCCATCGTTACTAAAATTTCTTGTGTACCTTGGATGTTAGACTTTGGATCAAGGGGTTTATTTATTGAAAATGAAATAGAAACTGATACCGGAAAACTAATTGGCTTACTAACTGATACAGATGAATTGCAACAAATGGCAATTGCATCTCAAAAATGGGCTCAGGAATATACTTTGGAAAGGTTTGAAATGGAAATAAAAAAATTACTCCTATGAAAGTACTCCAATTAATAGATTCTTTAGATGCAGGAGGAGCAGAAAGGGTAGCCGTCACTTATGCAAACACACTTTGTGATTATACAGGAGGTTCTTTTTTATGTGCCACCCGAAAAGAAGGGCTTTTAAAACAAACAATTTCTAGCAAAGTAGGATATCTGTTTCTTAATAAAAAACGGACTTTAGATTTTAATGCGACCATAAAATTGATTGGTTTTGTGAAAAATAATGATATAGGAATTATACATGCCCATTCCACTTCTTTTTTTTTAGCTACCCTTGTAAAGCTATTTTGTAAAAATGTTTCGATTATTTGGCATGACCATTATGGAAAAGCGGAAGAAGTTAAAAGACGTAACTATAAGTTATTACAATTTTGTTCTAGTTCTTTTAGTGCGATTATTAGTGTTAATCGTTTATTAGAAAAATGGGCTTTAGAAAAATTAAGGTCCCCAAAAGTTTACTATTTAGAAAATATAGTTTCATTTACTACAGCTATCACTGAAAATGAATTACAACTAAAAGGGGTTGATCATAAACGAATTATTTGTTTGGCTAATATGAGGCCTCAAAAAGATCATGAAAATTTAATTAATGCATTTAATATTGTTGCACAAAAATACCCAGATTATAGCCTTCATTTAGTTGGTAAGAATTGGCAAGACTCCTATTTTAAAAAGATTACAGGTAGTATTGAAAAATTAAAATTAAATGATAAGATCCATTATTATGGTAGTCAAATAGAAATATCGAGCTTACTAAGGCAATGCAGTATTGGTGTTTTGTCATCAAAATCTGAAGGGCTTCCATTGGCTTTATTAGAGTATGGTTTGGCAAAATTGGCAGTTGTATGCACAGATGTTGGTCAATGTAAAGAGCTGGTTATTCCCTACGGAAAATGTGTGCCTCCAAATGATTGCCTTAAAATAGCTGAAGGGATTATAGATTATATAGAAAACCCAAATACACTACTTTATCATGCGAGTGCTTTTAAAAAAGAGGTGATAAAAAACCATTCGCTTGATGTAATAATTCCTAAATTGGTTGCTTATTATGAAAGCTCCAACTAAAAGTATCAAGAAGATAACTTATTTAGAATTACTTCTACTTCATATAGGAATAGCAGGGGTTGTACTTATATTTAGATCTAGCTCAAAATATTTCTTATTAGCAGCTATTGTTTTTTTCTTAATTCGAATATTATCGAATGCAAATAAAAACGATGAAGTGTTAATGGCAGCTGGATATATTACAGGGTTTGAGGTTTTTTCTAGAATGACAGGAGGTGCTTTTTCTTATGAATTTGCAAAATATGCAGTTATAGGGTTTTTAGTACTGGGAATGTTATATAAAGGATTTACTAAAAAATCTTGGCCTTATCTTATCTTTCTCTTATTACTAGTACCAGGAATTTTATTTTCTGTAATGAATTTAAGCTTTGAAGCCAATGTTGGTAATGCTATTGGGTTTAATTTAAGCGGTCCTGTTTGTTTAGGAATTGCTGCATTATACTGTTATGATCGAAGAATGACAATGAAGCGATTGCAAGGTGTTTTGTTGGCTACATTATTACCAATTATCACAACAACAGCTTACTTGGTTTTTTTTACACCTAGAATACAAGATGTTGTTACGGGAACTCAATCTAATTTTGAGGCCTCTGGGGGCTATGGTCCAAATCAAGTCTCAACTATATTGGGTCTGGGGATTCTTATTTTATTTTCAAGACTATTTATCATAAAAAATAAATTTATCAATGTAATTGATTTGGGATTAGTAGCATTAATAGGTTATAGAGCCTTTATTACTTTTTCTAGAGGAGGAGTTTTAGTAGCGGTTTTATGTTCTATCGCTTTTATAGGGATCTATTTTTTAAAATCCAATATTAAAGAGAAAGCTTTATTAATGCCAAAGTTTGGGTTGGTAATAGGAGTAATTATTATAACGTGGCTCTATACTTCTTTTGCAACTTTAGGAATGATTGATAAAAGGTATGAGAATCAAGATTCCATGGGTAGAACAAAAGACGATGTTTCAACCGGAAGAGTTGATATTTTTAATGATGAATTGGAAGCTTTTTATGAAAATCCTATCACAGGTATTGGCGTGGGTAAAGCTAAAGAATATCGATTTGAAAAATCTGGTATCGTTGCTGCATCTCATAATGAAATAAGTAGAATGATATCTGAACATGGGTTGTTTGGTATTATTGCCTTATTAATATTAATTATTACTCCCCTTGTTTTTAGAATAAATAATAGATCAAATGTTTATTTATTTTCCTTTGTCATATTTTGGTTCCTCACCATCAACCACTCAGCCATGCGAATCGCCGCACCCGCATTTATATACGGATTAAGTTTAATAACTATCACACGTGAAAAAAAGACTCCTCTACATAGGTAATCGACTTTCCAATAAAAGAGGAACAGTAACCACTATAGATTCTTTAAGCTCTTTGCTAAGGCAGGAAGGTCATGAAGTTATCACAGCTTCTAAAGTTGAAAATAAAGCATTGCGATTATTAGATATGCTATGGCAAACTTTTATTAATAGAAATAAAGTAGCTCTTGTATTAATAGATACCTATAGTACTCAAAATTTTTATTATGCCGTAGGAGTTGCTATCATTTGTAGGGTTTTTAAAACACCTTATATTCCCATCTTACACGGAGGAAACCTCCCCCATAGACTTAAAAAAAATCCTAAGCTTTCCCGAAAACTATTTAAAGGTGCTAAAACCAATATTGCCCCTTCCAACTATTTATTAGAGGCTTTTAAAAAGGAGGGATATACCAACCTTACCTATCTCCCAAATACTATTGAAATAAAGAATTACCATTTTAAACCTCGAAAAGTTATCAGGCCCAAATTATTATGGGTACGCTCTTTTGCCGAATTGTACCACCCATTACTTGCCATTGAAATTGTTGAAGCTCTAGAGAAGAAAAATATAGCTGTTGAACTTTGTATGGTGGGCCCTGAAAAAGATGGTTCTCTAGCGAAATGTAAAGAATTGGCAGCTCAGAAAAACTTGCCCATCACTTTTACAGGTTTACTTAAAAAAGAGGCTTGGATTGAACTTTCTAAAGACTACGATCTATTTATCAATACTACCCATTTTGATAATACTCCTGTAAGTGTGATTGAAGCGATGGCTTTAGGTTTGCCTGTGGTTTCTACCAATGTAGGAGGGCTTCCTTATTTAATTGTACATGATAAAACAGGGGTTTTAGTTCCTCCAAATGATGTGGATGTATTTGTGGAGGCTATTATCGATTTGCTTTCTGATCCAGAAAAAACAGCGGTGATTTCTAGAAATGCTAGGGCTGCTGTGGAGTTGTTTGATTGGGAGGTTGTTAAGGGAGAGTGGGATGAGGTTTTAAGCTAGTTTCAACCGCCTGTCTTAAGACCTGCCAGGTTTTAGAAACCTTGCAGGTCTGGTATGGGTATAAACTCCAATTTATCAACCTGATTGGTTTGATAAATAAAAAAACCTTAAATTTGATTTCTCCCCTTTTTTTGATTGGGAGGTTGTTAAAAATAAATGGGATGAGGTGTTGTAAAGA
>JASFZG010000198.1:0-13551 GCA_046055745.1 Flavobacteriaceae bacterium
AAACCATTAGATAATAATACAACTCCTGAAGGCAAAGCAAATAACAGACGAGTGGAGTTTGTAAAATTTTAATTAAGTACAATCTCTATCAATTATGAAATTAATAAATTTTGCAATCACGTTAAGTATATTTTTGAGCCTATTTTCTAATAAAATAGCCGCACAAGACAATAAAATTAATGGCGAATGGATATTAGAACATATCATTCAAGATAATGAATCAAAACCTATTTATCAAATATTAAAATTTGAAGCTTCTGGTGCACTTTTAATTCGAGATGCTCCATTTGGTACTTGGACATGCGATTTAAAAAATAACACCCTTACTATAGATTCAAAAAAAATTGGAGGTATTTATCAAATTACAGCTTTAGAAGAACAAGAAATGGAGTTATTCTTAGATAACAAATCGTTGTATTTTACCAAAATTGATCGCACTAAAATAATAACTGACAATAAAAATTCTTCATTAATAGGGGTTTGGAAATTTCAAAGTCAAGAACATTTACAGGAATTAGTTGAGTTTAAAGAACCCGACGATTTGTTTCATATAGAAATGGACGATTCCTATAAAGGCAAACATTCTGGAATGTGGCTTTATAAACCCAATACTAAAGAACTAATCATTATTGGTCAGATTGGAAATATAAGTGGTCTAAATACTGTTTTATCCATCAGTAATAATGAGGTTTTACTTCAAAATAAAGGTAATGAATACATACTTAAAAAAGAAACTCAAATAACAATAGAACGCCTAGATTTTCATGAAGAGGAGTTTCAATATGAAGACGAAGAGGGTTTACCTTGGAAAGATTATTATAAAATGCTAGAAGCAAATTCTAAAATAAATCAACTAGTTTATCAATATGATATGCTTGAAGAAAACACTTCTACTTTCGAAACTAAACTATTAACTGCTAACATTTCTGTAAGTATAAATGATGAAAAAATTAGTATTGACAATATATTCAGTGGTTACGATAGGTCTACTTTATACGAAGATCAAGAATTTCCAGAAAACGTTTATTCTACTTTTAAACCCTTATACCCTTGTACTGCCGATACCTATAGAGTAGTTGGAGAAGAAGAAGTGATTGTTCCTGCCGGCACTTTTCAATGTACCGTTGTAGAGGCTTTTGGGAGTTTTGGTACACTGTTTAAAGTTTATATGATAAAAGATAAGCCTGGAATCATTGCCAAACTAATATCAGATAATCCAGACGAATTTGGACATTATGCCATATATCAATTAAAAGAAATTCAACTAAACTAAATCCGATATTATGAAAAAATATGCCTTTTTAATTTTTTCCGTTTTTCTTGTAGCTTGTAATTCAACAAAGAAAATTGACTCGCAATCGGTTTACGATAATTATGATTATTCAAAAATTGATGTGCTGGCAGATAGCTTTAAAAATGAGCACGTTTTGGTTTCAAATAAAGAAGGAATTCAATTAAAATTAGGCTCCGTGATACTATTTATTACTACTGATGGTGATTTAGGGAAAATGGAAATCGTTTCAGTAAATCCAGAAGAAAACTACAAAACTTCGTTTAATTATACGGTTTATAATGATGACGGAAGCGTAAAAATAAGTAAGGATAATTTTGGATTAAGAGGAACTTGGGTTTTCGATTTTGATAAAGGGTCTGATGAAGCTACAAGTTACGAGAATGATATTTGGAACAACCGTGTGGATGATTTTGAAACTTATTTAGATACAGAAAATGAAACATTAATGTTATTAATTCAAAAATAAACTAATCATAGTGATGAAGACAACCTTCAACTTCATATTACTATTTTTTACCTATAATTTGCTAGTAGCCCAAGTGGGAATAAACACTACGAATCCAAAAGCACAGTTGGATATAAAAGCATCTAACCAAGTAACACCACAAAATACTGATGGTATATTAATACCAAGAATAGATGCTTTTCCTTTAACCAATCCAACAGCAAATCAAAACGGAATGCTCTTTTTTTTAACCGTCGATAGTAAATTTTATTATTGGAAAAACAGTACCACTTCTTGGATTGTTATTGCTGATGCAACAAATACCATTCAAAAAATCAATGATTTATCGGATGGGAAATCTGATAATGATGGTACACAAAATGGTTCTTCTATTTTTTTAGGAATAAATGCCGGTTTAAATGATGATCAAAGTGACAATCAAAATGTAGGTGTTGGGTTTGGAAGTTTAAGAAATAACACAACAGGTTATAGTAATGTAGCAAATGGGTATAACTCTTTACAATCTAACACTGTAGCTAGTGGTAATGTAGCAAATGGTTATCAATCTTTATATTCAAATACTTCAGGTAGTTGGAATGTAGCAAATGGTTTTAATTCTTTATATTCAAATACAAATGGTATTGGCAATGTAGCAAATGGTGTTAGAGCTTTATATGCAAACACTTCAGGTGGTCTAAATGTAGCAAATGGCGAGAGATCTTTATCTTCAAACACAACAGGTTATAGCAATGTAGCAAATGGCTCTAGTTCTTTATATTTAAACACTACAGGTTATAGTAATGTAGCTAATGGTGCTACTGCTTTGTATTCAAATATTTCAGGAGCTTATAATGTGGCCATCGGCTATCAATCTGGTAAAGGTTCTTTAGGAGATAGAAATATTTATTTAGGCTATAATGCAGGTTATAATGAAACAGGAAGTGACAAACTCTATATTGAAAATTCAAATGTAAATGCAGATAACGCACTAATTTATGGAGAGTTTGATACTAATTTATTAACATTTAATGGAGAAATTATTATTAATAACCCAACTTCTACAACTTCTAATAGAGCTACCATACTAAATGACAATAACTATAACCATTCTGTAGATAACAATATTGATTTTGGTATTGGTGGCAATGATTACACTATTGCATCACAGCAAAATGAAAATGAAACTTCTGGTCTTCACGGTAATGGAAACTTTAATGTACTCTGGTCTCCAGGTGATAGTTATCAATTAAGAATTTTAGATGAAGATCAATGGAATGATAATGATGGCAATCCCTATAACAATGCTGCTGAAGTTGCATATATTGATAATAGTGGTCAATATTTTCAAGCATCAGATCAAAATAGGAAACAAAATATTAATAAGTTAACCAATGCTCTTTCAAAAATTAAACAGATTAATGGCTATACTTATCAATTTAAATTGAATTCAGAAGAAATTAAAAAAGGTCAAAAACTAAAAATAACTAGTGGTGTTATAGCACAAGAGTTATATAAAATATTACCCGAAGCAGTTCAAATTTCAGAAGAAGGTGAATACTTTGTCCATTATGCAGGTATAATACCTTTACTCATAGAGAGCATAAAAGAACTTATAGATGAAAATGAATTATTAAAAAACCGTATAGAAAATACAGAAAGCCTAGAAAATAGAATAGCTAAAATCGAGGTATTATTATTAAACAATGAAAATTAATTAAATTTTATAGATATGAAAAAAACGATCATTCTAATTTTATTGTGCTCAATAACTATGAGTTGCAATAGTGAAACAAAAACTAGCTCACAAGATATTTCTCAAAACAAAGAGCTAAAACGCTACAAGGTAAAATCTGGAATTATAACCTTTAATACCGAAACTAATGGAAAAGTAATGGGAAGTATAATTACAGGATCAGGAACAGAGAAATTATATTTTAAAGATTGGGGAGCTATAGAATTATTGGAAGAAGAATCTACAACAACCACAAAAATGAAAATGTTTGGTAAAAAAAGTTCTGAAACCGAAAATGTACACACCATTGCAAAGTTAGATAATGGGGAAAGTTACCACGTAGATTTTAAGAAAAAAGAAATTTATGCTGGACGAGATATGGCTATGGATATGGTTAAATTATTTCATCCTACTAGTGATGCCGGCGAAACTGGTAAAGGTATGGCCGATAGTATGGGTGGGAAAGTAATTGGTAATGAAACATTTTTAGGATATGATTGTGAAATCTATGACTTAATGGGGTCTAAACAATGGATTTACAAAGGTGTTACATTAAAAATGGAAGTAACTGTAATGGGGATTACAACCATTAAAACCGCTACTTCTGCAAAGTTCGATCTTTCTGTCTCTGATTCTTATTTTGAACTTCCTGATTTTCCAATTGTAAAAATGGAAGGCTACCAAACTAATGAAGAATTTGATTCAGATATGGAGGATATGGATGAAAATATAGATGCATTAAAAAATATGTCTTTTGAAGAATGGAAAAAAATAGCAACTGAAAATGACGAAGAAATGCAAAATATGAGCGATGAGGAACTGCGTGAAACCTATGATATGCTTCAAAAAATGTTACAAATGAGAAATTAATAATTAACCAAATTATGTTTTTTTTCTGGGGCTTGCAAATTCATTTTTGCAGGCTTCAGTTTTTTACAATAAGTTTTAATAAACTTACGCTAAGAACTCGTAATTCTTGTAATAATTGGATATTTTTGTAGGACTATGAATATTTCAGAAAACCTATTAAAGATAAAGAATAAACTGCCAAAAAATGTGACTTTGGTAGCGGTATCAAAAACAAAACCATCTAATGATATCTTGGAAGCATACGCGACTGGACATCTGATTTTTGGAGAAAATAAAATCCAAGAAATGGTTGGTAAACATGAAGAATTACCAAAGGATATTGAATGGCATATGATTGGTCATATCCAAAGAAACAAAGTGAAATATATGGCTCCTTTTGTAAGTTTAATTCATGCTGTGGATAGTTTAAGGTTACTGAAAGAAATTAACAAGCAAGCATTAAAAAACAACCGAGTAATTAATTGTCTGCTTCAGATAAAAATAGCTTCAGAAGAAACTAAATTCGGATTAACGGAAACGGAAGTTTCTGAACTATTAGCTTCAGAAGAATTCAAATCTTTTCAGAATATAAAAATTGAAGGCTTAATGGGAATGGCAACTTTTACAGATGACCAAGAACAACTTCAGAAAGAATTCGGATTATTAAAAAACATCTATGATAATGTTTGCAAACTGAATACTGCCAACTGCCAATTAAAAACTTTATCAATGGGAATGAGCGATGACTATCCAATCGCCCTTGAAAACGGAAGTAATATGATACGAGTGGGAAGTTCAATTTTTGGAAAAAGAGCTTGTAGTATTGATTTTAATAAAACTGTAGACTAATTTGTACGCAATACTAGACATTGAAACCACTGGTGGAAAATACAACGAAGAAGGTATTACCGAAATTGCCATCTATAAATTTGATGGTCATCAAATTGTAGATCAGTTTTCGAGTTTGGTAAATCCAGAACGTAGCATTCAGCCTTTTGTGGTTAATCTTACAGGGATTAATAATAAAATGCTCATTAATGCGCCAAAGTTTTATGAGGTTGCCAAACGTATTATCGAAATCACCGAAGGTTGTACTATTGTTGCTCACAACGCACAATTTGATAACCGTATTTTAAGAACAGAATTTGACAGGTTAGGTTATAATTTTGAAAAACCAACGCTTTGTACTGTAGATCTTGCTAAAAAATTAATCCCAGGGCTTCCCTCCTATAGCTTGGGAAAATTGGTGCGATCTTTAGGAATACCAATTACCGATCGTCATCGTGCCCAAGGTGATGCAAAGGCTACGGTAACGCTTTTTAAAATGTTATTGGAAAAGGATGTGGAGAAAACAATCATTTCTGAAGCTGTAAAAAAAGACCCTAAACGTCAATTAGAACCTAAGCTTTTAGACATTATTGAAACAGCTCCAACAACTACTGGCATTTATTATATGCACCGAAAAAACGGTAAAATAATCTACATTGGTAAAAGTAAGAATATTAAAAAACGATTGATTCAGCATTTTACCAACGATAATAAAAAATCGAAGAAAATTCAGTTGGAAGTAACATCGGTAAGCTTTGAAAAAACTGGAAACGACCTAATTGCTCAATTAAAAGAAAGCCAAGAAATAAAGAAGTTGAAACCTATTTTTAATCACGCTTTAAAAAGAAATATATTTCAAAGTCAGCTGATTTCTTATAAAGATGAAAACGGATATATCAATCTAAAAACTGAAAAAGTAGATTCAGAAAACAAGGAAGAGAAACAAATAATAACCACTTTTACCAATCAACAACAAGCCAAGAGTTTTTTGTATAAAATTACAGATGAATTTCAATTATGCCAGAAATTAAATCATCTCGAAAAAGTGGATGGGGCTTGTTTTAACTACGGAATTAAACTTTGTCATGGCGCTTGTATTGAAGAAGAGCCTTCAGAAGATTATAATAAAAGAATCAATAAATATATCAACAAAAGCAGTTATGAATTTGATGATATGTTGATTATTGATAAAGGGCGTGAAGTGGATGAACATTCCGTAATATTAATTGAAGACGGAGAATATAAAGGGTATGGTTTTTATAATTTAAACTTTCAGATTAACAATCCGGAGGTTTTAAAATCCATTATCAATCCAATGGAAAACAACCGAGATACCCAACATATAATTCAAGGCTATTTACGGAAGAATAAAGTTCAGAAAATTATTGATATTTCAGAAAAATAAAAGGCTAACAAAAAGTTGCTTAACTTTATAAACTTAAATAAAAGACATAAAAACATCACAAAAAAATAATTGGAGAAGAAGACTTTATGAAATCATTTATGAAGCAGATACTCCTATGGGTAAGTTTTTTGATGTTGTGTTACTTATATTAATTGTGTTCAGCATTATTTTAGTAATGCTAGAAAGTGTAAAAGAAATTGATAAAGTTTATCATGATATTTTATATTATGGTGAATGGGTGATTACTATCTTTTTTACTATCGAATATATTGCACGAATTATCACAGTTAAAAAACCTTCAAAATATATATTTAGTTTTTATGGAATTATAGATTTTCTTTCAACTATACCTTTATATCTTTCTTTTTTCATTGTTGGTTCACAAACATTATTAACCGTTAGAGCCTTACGTTTATTAAGAGTATTCAGAATATTAAAAGTCACTCGTTATGTTGGCGAATCTAATAAACTCTTGAGAGCCTTAAAGCAAAGCCGTGTAAAAATCACCATTTTTTTATTCGCTGTAATTGTTATCGCCATTATTGCTGGTACAGTAATGTATCTAATTGAAGGTGAGGCAAGCGGATTTAATAATATTCCCGTAAGTGTTTATTGGAGTATCGTGACTCTTACTACTGTTGGTTACGGAGACATCCATCCTTTAACGCCATTTGGTCAACTTATCGCTTCTATTTTAATGATTTTAGGATATGGAATAATAGCTGTACCTACTGGAATTGTAAGTGCAGAATACACGAAAAATTATGATAATGTCAATCTAAACACCCAAGTTTGTAGCAATTGCCATAAAGTAAACCATATTGATAATGCTAAATATTGCTCTGACTGTGGTGAGTCATTAAATCCTAATATTAAAGATAGTTAGCGTGAATAAAAAATATCTTATTTGTATAGTTGGACCTACAGCCATCGGAAAAACAGCACTTTCTTTAAAAATAGCTAATCATTTTTCTACGGAAATAATTTCAGCAGATTCTCGTCAGTTTTATAAAGAAATGAACATTGGCACGGCGGTTCCTGCTTCGGAAGAATTAGCTGCAGCTCCTCATCATTTTATTCAAAACCGAAGTATTTTTGAAGATTACAGTGTAGGTGATTTTGAAAGAGATGCAATTCAACTTTTAGATAACTTATTTAAAAAACATAAAGTATTAGTAATGGTTGGTGGCTCTGGATTGTATGTAGATGCTGTCGTGAAAGGCTTGGACAAGTTTCCTGAAGTATCTGATGAAATAAAACGCCAACTAATTACTCAATTTGAAGTTAAGGGAATAGAACCTTTACAAAAAGAATTAGAGCTAAAAGATCCTAGTTATTTTGAAAAAGTAGATCTTCAAAATCATCATCGAATTATTCGAGCATTAGGAGTTTGTAGAGCTCAAGAGTTACCTTATTCTTCTTTTTTAAGGACTGAAAATACACAACGTAATTTTGAAACAATCTTTATTGGACTAACTACTAAAAGAGAATTAATTTACAATAGAATCAACCAACGAGTGGATATAATGATTGAAGAAGGATTGATTGAAGAAGCTAAATTACTCCATCAACACAAAAGCCTAAATGCCTTACAAACAGTGGGGTATCGAGAATTGTTTAATTATTTTGATGGTGTGTTTTCAAAAGATCAAGCCATAGAAGAAATCAAGAAAAATACTCGAAGATTTGCCAAAAGACAAGGAACTTGGTTTCGTAAAAACGAAGCCATTAATTGGTTTGATTATCAAACTGAAGTTTCAGAAGTAGTTAATTTAATAGAAAACCACCTTCCCATTTCTGAAAACTAAAATAGGAAGAGGATTTTATATTAACACTTAATGTTCTACTTCACTTTTTACTACTAAACGAAATCCTTCGCCATGAATATTGATAATTTCAACATCGTCATCTTTGCTTAAATACTTACGTAATTTAGCAATATACACATCCATACTTCTAGAAGTGAAATAATTATCATCTCTCCATATTTTTGTCAACGCTAATTCTCGAGGCATTAAATCGTTTTTATGCAATGCTAATAACCGTAGTAAATCATTTTCTTTAGGAGAAAGCTTTACTGGATTTTCTTTATTATAAGTTAAAAATCTCAATCTAGAATTAAGAAAGAAATTCCCAACATTAAATTCAAATTCTTTACTATCTGCAACTGTGTCCGTAGCTTTTCGTTGAATGATTGCTTTTATTTTCATCAATAAAACTTCACTATCAAAAGGCTTGTTTAGATAATCATCTGCTCCTACTTTATAACCTTTAAGCACATCTTCTTTTAATGCTTTAGCCGTTAAAAAGATAATTGGCACTTCTTTATTCTTTTCTCGAATTTCTTTAGCCAATGTAAATCCGTCTTTATAAGGCATCATTACATCTAAAATACAAAGATCGTAATCCCCTTTTTTAAATTTTTCAAATCCTTCCATTCCGTTTTTAGCATGAGTAACATCGTAATCATTCATTGCTAAATAATCTTTAAGAACAGTTCCAAAATTTGGATCATCTTCTACTAATAGAATTTTTTTGTTTTCAGTTTCCATATTTTTATGATATTAAGTGTAATTTTATGATAAAGGTACTTCCTTTCCCTTTTTCGCTTTCTACGTTTATTTCGGCATTATGGTCGTCTAATATTCTTTTAACATAAGAAAGTCCTAATCCGTGACCTTTTACATTGTGAATATTCCCCATTTGCTCTCTATAAAATTTTTCAAATATTTTCTTTTGTACTACTTTGCTCATCCCAATTCCTTTATCCTGCACTTTTAGCACAAAATAATTTCCTTCATTTTCAGTATAAATATCTATTTCTGGTGGCCCTTCTGTGTATTTTATTCCGTTGTCGATAACATTTACAATAATATTGGTTAGATGTATTTCACTACCATAAACCATAGCGTTTTCGGCATTAAAATGTGTATTGATATAACCACCTTTATCTTCTACAATTAAGCTTACGTGTGTAATTGCATCTTCAATAATATATTCTAAATTTACTTCATCTTTTTCTAAATCCAATTCATTATTTTCCAATTTAGAAATTCGTAATACATTTTCAACCTGAGTATGCATTCTTTTATTTTCTTCACGTATCATTCCGTGATAACGCTTAATAAATTCTTTATTATCGGCCACTTTTGGATTTTTTAAAGCATCTAAAGCAAGGTTAATTGTAGCAATAGGCGTTTTAAACTCGTGAGTCATATTATTGATAAAGTCTGTTTTTATCTGTGATATTTGTCGTTGTTTTTGAAGCTGCCTTAATGCACTAACATAAGTAAATATTATTATTGCTGTAAAAGACAAGGACAATAATGCCATACCTAATATGGAACTTAATACAAACTTCTTTTTATCTGTAAAATTCACATATAATTGAAAGCTTGTTTTAATATCATCGTTAACAAATAAAGGTACTCCATAAGTTGAAACAGGATCTAATTTAAAGTCTTTAGAATGAATTTTTGTTGCTAAATCATTACTGTAAATAGCATATTCAAATTTCGCATTGAGAGATCTCTTTTTAAGTTCTTGTGAAACTAATTTTTCTATTTTTCCTCCTGAAACTCTTTTATGAATTGGGGTTTTAGAAAGAATGTTTTTATATGCGTTCTCAAATTGGTTTTGTTCATAATCTTTAAGACGCTTAAAAGTCTCTGTTTTTGATTGAACATTTTTACTACCATCAATTCCAGGTGTAATTTTTGTAGTAATTCTGCGGCTAGTAATTTTTTTAAATTGAATACTATCCATATCCAAATCTAAGGCACTTGTAGATAGTTTATAATTTTCTTCTAAAACACCGTCAGAAAATATATAAGTTTCATCATTACGTTCATTAGTAATAGTGTAAATTAACTCACTAAAACTAGCTTGATCAGGAACTTGAATCGTATCAATAATACTATTATAGAGATCGTAATACTTTTCAACTTCGTCTAATTGTATTTCTTTAGAAACAGAAATTAATATTTGCCGCACGTTTAAAGTAAACTGATCTTCCCTATTTTCATAAGAGTTTTTAATCCAATACCCTTGTACAAAAACAATTCCCAAAAGGGACAGCGTCATTAATGCAACGAGTATAGAAAACAGGTTTTTATTCATAGTTCAAAAATAGAATTTTAACATTTAGAGTAGGGTCAATTTAACCAAATGTTAACAAAATATATTATTCTCACTATTTCAAGGATTTTAACAGAAATAAATGAATTTCATTAACCTTTTTTTGAGTAGTCTGTAAATCAGTATTTTGAAGTATTGTATTTGAATAGATTTTTTTTTCTTCATCAGTCCATTGATTATGGATTCGATTTAAGACTTCTTCTCTTGTCGTTTTATCTCTATTAATAACACGCTCAATTTTAATTTCTTCAGGCGCTGTAACTAAAATTATATGGTCACAATTTTTATAACTTCCGTTTTCAAAAAGTATGGCTGCTTCTTTTATGCAATAAACACCTTGTTGTTTATTTAACCATTTTTCGAAGTGTTGTGCGACTTTATGATGTATTATAGCATTTACGCTCATCAATAATTCTTTATTATTGAATATCAAGTTTGCTACATATTTTTTGTTTATTCCGACTTTATCATAAGCTTCTTCACCTAATAATGCTATCATCTTTTTTCTAATAACTTTAGATGTATTAGTTAGCTTTCTTGCTTCAATATCTGCAATATAAATAGGTACTCCTAATTTCTTAAACATATTAGCTACGGTAGTTTTTCCGCTTCCAATTCCACCTGTTAGTCCAACAATTTTCATTTGAATATTAAGTAATTTACCTTATTCTCTTTTAATTCAATATTTAATATAGAATCTGGTTTTTTTATTAATTCTGGTATCAAAAAGCTTTCTTCAATGTTACGATTGTTATAATCACAAATTACACTGAAATCATTTTCAGAAATTTGATTGAAATTATCCATCGAAACGTCAAAACTTATTGTGATAACTTCAGGAATAAGCTTCAAATTAATTGAAGAAGGAAGGTTTTTAATTAATACAGGTATTTTAATTTCTTTTTGGGTAAACTCTTTAACCGAAAAAGAAATATTCACTTCCTCTTGAGAATAGGATAAGCTACTATTATTTGGTATTACTAATTTAAGATTGATATCAACATTATTTGTAAGTTTATCAAGTATTAATAATTCGGTATGAATTTCTTCTATAGTGTCTAGTTCGTTTGATGGTCCAGATATATTAATGAATTCTGGAGTAATTTTAAATTCTCCAATTGATTTATATCCTTTTTCAAGTTGTATTTCTTTATCTAAAATAATCTTTACTTTTTTTGTTTCTAATATGTCTAGATTAATAAACATAGATTCTATGGAAACATTTTTTACAGCAATATTATTTTTTAATTGAGATGTAATTAATTTATTAAAGTCGTTTTTAGGAATTTCAATTTTATTTTTTCCAATTTTATAGTAATTTAATATATCCAAAGTAACTATTGGTTTATTTATTTTAAAATACAGAAAATCAAAACCCGTAGTGGTTAAATCGAATGATACGTTTTGGTAACTATCACTTGAAACGACTACTTCCTGGGGTACATTTTCATATTGAATATCAGCCTCAACAGTTGCTGTAAATTCTCTTGAGAATTTTGATAAAAACCAAATAAACGTAGTAATTAAAAGAAATAAAAGAAACATTTTTAGTTTTCCTTTCTTTACATTATTTGAATATATTTTGGACATAGGTTATAAATATTCTCTTTGCTAAATTTACTTAAAAAATAAATGAGGAAACTGTTTTTCAGGATCTCTTTTCAAAATATTTATATAAAAGGAAGATTTAATAAATGCCATTCCATATCCAAAAAATTGAATAAATAGGGCAACAACAGACATAAAGCCTATATATACACTTTTATTTTTTACGGTAGCATCTAAAAAAATTAAGCCTAAATAAGATGCTAGTGGGAAAACTAATAAGTAATTAACAAATATAGCTCCAATAACAGATAGAATGGTAAATAATACAAATAATGAAGGAAACCAAAAAGTGATTTTTGAAGCTTCAGGGTGCCATTTATTAAGGATTGGTCTAACCATTCCAAACTTTTTTACTTGTGTATAAAATTTACTCCAAGAGATCCTTCGTTTATGATAAACAAAAGCATTGGGGATAAATTGAGTTGTAAACCCTGCTTTTAAAATACGTTGTGATAAATCTGGATCTTCACCAGGATGGATTTTCACAAAACCTTTAGTTTTTAAAAATGCTTCTTTTGAAATCCCCATATTAAAGCTTCTTGGTTCAAATTTATTGATGCTTTTTTTACTTCCTCTAATTCCTCCAGTGGTAAAAAAAGAAGTCATAGTGTAGTTAATAGCTTTCTGTAATGAATTAAAACTATTGTCTGCTGTATCAGCACCTCCAAAGCAGTCGACAAAGTGTTTCGATAAAAATAGGTTAACTTCAGTAAGGTATTGTGAAGGTAGAATACAATCGGAATCTAAAATAATAAAATAATTCCCTTTTGCTCTTTGCATGCCATAATTACGAGAATTGCCAGGTCCAGAGTTTTCTTTAAAATAATAAGAAAGGTTTAATTGTGTATTATACTTCTCAACAATATTCTTTGAAGTTTCTGTAGAACCATCTTCAATAATTATTATTTCATAATCACCAGTAAAGTCAAGATTTGTAAAACTTTCTAATAACTCATTTACCTCTTGAGGTCGGTTATAAACAGGTACAATAAATGAAAATGACAAAGTTTTCTTCATTCAACAAAGGTAAATAAAAAAGCCACCCTAAATAAATAGGATGGCTTACTAAAAAATAAATAGTTCTTAAAAACTATTATTATTTCTTAATTACTTTATAAGATGCTGTAACTCCATTTACTGTAGCTTTCATAATGTAAGTTCCAGTAGTTAAGTTTGCAACATTTACTTGTGATGTTGTTGCATTAATATTTTGATCAATTATTTTTTGACCTAAAACATTAAAGATTGAAACA
>JASFZG010000199.1:0-5512 GCA_046055745.1 Flavobacteriaceae bacterium
TAAAATACGCTTTCAATTCATCTTCAAAATACATCATCGCATTTTTAACAGGAAGTGGCAATCCACCGCCCAAAGCACATAATGATCCTTGCTCTAAAGTATCTAACAAATCATTAAACAATTCTCTATCTATTTGGTAATTATCTTCGGTTCTAGCTTTTACAATTAATTCTTGTCCTCGCTTTGCTCCTAATCTACAAGGAAAACATTTTCCGCAGCTTTCAAAAGAAGTAAACTCAAATAAATGTTCTAAGTATTTTATCATCGGAAATTCTTCAGGAATACAAACAATCGTTGCGTGACCTAGTAAAAACCCAGCATTTGAAAAGGATTCAAAATCAATACTAAGTTCATTTATTTTATGAACTGGAACAATTCCTCCCAATGGTCCTCCTGTATGAAATGCTTTTACTGGCGCATTAAAACCTCCTCCTAATTCATTGATTACTCTTGACAAAGGGGTTCCCATTTCTACTTCATAAATCCCAGGATTATGAAAAAATCCGTCTAAGGAAATCAATTTAGTTCCTTTGGATTTTTCGGTTCCTAATTTGGCATATTCCTTTCCTGAAGTTTTAAAAATATAATACAAGGCAGCCAATGTTTCTACATTATTAACTACTGTAGGTTTTCCGAACAATCCTTCTTGAGTTGGATATGGAGGTCTAATTCTTACTTCTGGTCGTTGCCCCTCAATAGAAGATAAAAGTGCAGTTTCTTCTCCACAAATATAAGCTCCTTGTGCTTTGATTATTTTAAAATGAAAGTCAAAACCACTTCCTAAGATATTCTCTCCAATCAATCCAAGTTCCTTCATTTTATCAATGGCTTCTTGAATAATTATCGAAGAATCTGGATATTCTGCTCGGATGTATAAAATCCCCCAATTAGAACCAATGGCGTAACCTGCCGCTAACATTCCGTATAAAACCAAATACGGTTGTTGCTCCATTAAATATCGATCTGAATACGCTCCAGGATCACCTTCATCAGCATTACAAACAATATATTTTATATCTGAAGGGGTGTCTTTGGCGCTCTTAAGCTTAATTCCCATTGGGAAACCAGCACCACCACGGCCTCTAATTTGTGAATCCATTACTTCAGATAAACACTCGTCTGAAGTCATTTTCAACGTTTTATCGATAAGGTTTTTTAAGAAATCAAACCCTTCAAATTCGCCAGTTAATGTTTCAGCACAACAAGATTTAACAGTGTAGTTATCTTGATGTTTGATCATTTCATATTTAACGATTTGAGAAATTTCTACGGAAGACTTTGCCGAGTAATTCTTACCATTATATTGGAATGCACCATTTTCGTGACATCTTCCTAAACAAGTCATATGTCCTATTTCTGAAACCTCTAAATGTTTTTCTAAATCCTCTTGTACCTGATTTTGAGTACCTGCACACAAACAAGCAGAACCGTTACATACATACGCTTTTTTACCCTTGTTTTCGGGTTTCATAAAATCGTAAAAAGTAGTAGTTCCAAAAGCGTTGGCATTTCCTATTAAAAACTCATCAGATAGTTTTTTTAAATCCTCTATGCTCGGAGTTCCTGTTTCTTGAGACAGCTCTCCCATTTTGTTAAACAGGTTGTATTCAACCCCTTTTCTTGCTGATAATTCTCTTAAATTCTTAGACATATTCTAACTCGCTTTTATTCCGAGGTTATTATTTTTCATATTAATTTTTGTGCGTTCTGGATTGGAATAACAAGTGGCTCTCTCGTCACGACAGAAAGCGAATAATGTGATTCCTAATTCTTTCGCGTAATCTACCGCCAAGGACGAAGGTGCTGAAACCGCTGCTAAAAACGGAATTCCCGCTTTAAAACATTTGATAACGATCTCGTATGAAACCCTTCCACTAACAGTTAACACCGAAGCTTCTTTTAGTTTTTCGGAAAGGATTAATTTTCCGATTACTTTATCTACAGCGTTGTGCCTTCCTATATCTTCCATTGCTGATAACATATCGCCTTTTAAAGTGAATGCTGCTGCTGCATGCGTTCCTCCAGATTGATGGAAACTGTGTTGCTGATCGTTCATTTTTTCGAATAAACCATTCAGTAAATTGATATCGATTTTCTTTTTATCATCGATGGTTTTTCCTAGAAATGAAAGTTCTCCAAGTTCTGTTCTTCCACATATTCCACAGGATGAAACCGATAATAGACTTCTGCTATTTGAATAGCCTTCTCCCAATTCTTCTTTTGGAATAGTAAGATTTACCACCGTTACAATACCATCTTCGTTTTCTTTTTTAAGAATTAAATCTGGATTGAATTTGGCGTTTTTCACAATCCCTTCAGAATGCAGCAAACCACGAACCAAACTAATATCATCACCCGGAGTTCGCATCGAAACTGTAAAAGGTTTTTTATTGATATTAATTTGTAAAGCTTCCTCAATAGTCAAAGCATCTACTGCTTTTGACATTGAATTACTTTCAAATTTTTGAGCTTGATATTTTCTTGTTGCCATTTAAATTGGAATACGAATTACGAAAATAATGTAATTTTTCGGTACTAGCAATCCTAAGTTTAGGAAGCTTCAATTTTAACTTTTGCCCCGCTAAAATCTGTGTTTCTAATATTTGTCTTGGATGTTAAATTGTTTAAATTAATAATGCAGAGCAAAATTTGTACATTTGTTAGACTAAAAGCGCAGAAATTATGGAATTACAATTAACAAAATCAGAGCTTAGCGAAGTGCTTTTAAACTCAAAAAAAAGAAATCGTTTTAAGCAAAATAAGAATTCTCTTAGAAGCTGAACAATCCCATAAAAAAATAATATTTATATCTATGAAAAATAAATTTATATATTTTATAATTTGTTTCTTTATATACTCATATATCAATGGTCAAAATAACAATGTGCCAGAAAAATATAGATTATTAGCGATGCTATCTTTGTTCTCTGAGGGTTTAAATTTAGATTATGTTGAAATTAATGAAGAAAACTTGGTGAAGTTTTTGTCTGAAAATGTGGAGATAAATATTATTAACCAAAATAGTTTTGAAGATTTTGTTTTCTTATCTCTAACAATAAATAAAAAAAGTAAATATAATAGTTCAGAAATGCCAATAATTTGGGCACTTAATGGTTGCAATGAGTATATCGTATCAATAAATAAAAATACTTATTATTATTATAAATTAAAGGGTTATCAAATGAATGAATTTTATTCATTATTGTATTTTATGAGAAAGTATGATTATAAAAAGATAAAAAACCCTAGAGTATTCGATAAAAATTATCAAGTAAAAGGATTGGATTTTAAATGCTTATACAGGTCGTTAAAAGTTAATAATTATAGTCAACTCAAGGAGTTCCCGTGTATTTATGACACTTGTTTAAACTTTATCACAACACAGTAATAATTGATAATGGGTAGTACGTTTTCAAAATAATGTCTAGCAACATCGGTAATGTCCCGTGCACAGCCTAAGTAAAACCACAACAAACCTGTGCTAAGTTTGTCAAAGTAAAGGTTCCTCTCGAAGTATCGGAGTAAAATTAAATGAATATGAAAAACAAGTATAATTTACCTGTGCATATAGCAATTTTCTTTATCCTTTTGATTTTGTATTTTATTATTGGACTTCTCTATGAGAGTATTATGTTGGAAACTTCTAATTATGGTAAAGCATTGAATATGATAATAATTGGAATAGCTGAATTATTTTATTTCCCATTTAATACTATTTTTAATCCGTCATCTGATATAAACTATTTTATAGGAATCTTTATTAATTTAAACATCTATACTGTTATTATTTATTTTTTGACAAAAACATTTTTAAAAAAACTAAAAGCTCTAAATCCAAATTCTCTGTGACGATTTCTTATTCCGCTATTTCCAACACCTCCAAAAGGTAATTTACTTTTAACAATTATTGGCGCAAACAATTCTAATTTAAATAAGCTTCAATTTTAACTTTAGTACCACTAAAATCTGCGTTTCCAGTAAGGACATCAATTTTATTCGCATCTGTCAAATCGTTTAAACTCACACCTGCGTGATTTTCTGCAATTTTAATTTTTGTTCCTTTTCTATGATGTCCCCAACCGTGAGGAATACTCAGGACTCCTTGCATTATTTCTGAAGTGATTTCAATAGGAATTTTTATGGTACCCACAGAAGAAGTTACGCTAACAATTTGCCCGTTTTTTAAATGAAGTTTTTCTGCGTCTATTGTATTAACAAGCATCGTACATCGTTCTCTTCCTTTTACCAATCGCTTGCTGTTGTGCATCCAAGAATTATTGGAACGTAAATGACGTCTTCCAATAACATAAAATGGAAATTCTGAAGATTCATTTTTCTGCCAAAGTTTGATTTTATTTTGCAACCTTTTTAAATCCTCAACTAATACTTTTGGCGCTAATTCAATTTTTTTATCTGAAGTAAATAATCGTTCTGGCAATTGAGATTTCATTGCCCCATAATCAATTCCGTGTGGATGCTTTTTTAATTCTGAAACAGATAATTTCGGTTCTCGATAACTGCTAAACTGAAGCATATAATCTAAGGTTTGCTCTAAATTTGCAGGATTTTTAATTCCGCTTAAACGGCTTGTCAATTCCTTTAAAATTTCCCAATCGTGTTTTTGTTCTTCTGTTTTTTCAAAAAGCGCTTCAGAATATTTAGCTGTATTTCTAATCGCAAATTGATGAAAAACCATATCGTATAACGGGGTCTCCAATCCTGTGGTGGTTGGTAATATGATGTTTGCAAACTTGGTGCTTTCATTTAGATAAATATCAATGGCAACCATATATTCTAGGGATTCAAATGCTTTTTCTAATCGCTTTCCGTTGGGTGTCGACAATACTGGATTCCCTGCAATCATAACCATTGCTTTAATTTGATCAGTTCCTGGAGTTAATATTTCATCAGCTAAAGTAGCAACCGGAAATTCACCAGAAAATTCAGGGTATTTATGTACACGACTTTGGTAGGTGTTAAAACTTCCTTTTTTACCTTTTACTCTCGATAGACCAACTACATCAATTGCAGGTTTAGTAAACATTGCTCCTCCTTTGGAATCAAGATTACCTGTCACCGCGTTTAAAACATTGATTAGCCATTGGCAAATTCCTCCAAATTCTTGAGTTGAAACCCCAAATCTTCCATAACAAACGGCCGTTTTTGAAGTAGCAAACGCTCTTGCTAGGTTTTTAATTTCTTCGGAATTGATTCCAGTTATTTCTGAAATAGATTCAGGTGTATATTGTTTTACCAATTCTGAAATAGCTTCCCAACCATTTGAAATATCTTTTACTCTTCCTTCTGAAGTTAGGTTTTCTTCAAAAATCACATTTAGTAAAGCTAATAACAACAAGGCATCTGTCCCTGGTCTGATATAATGATGTGTATTTGCAATTTTGGAAGTTTCTGTAAATCGTGGATCGACTACTACTACTTTTCCTTCACGTTTTTTAATGGATTTTAATCGCTTTGAAAAGTCGGGAGCTGTCATAATGCTTCCGTTTGAAAC
>JASFZG010000200.1:0-5370 GCA_046055745.1 Flavobacteriaceae bacterium
TGACTTAAAAATCCTGCGATGAAAATCCCTAATCCAATACCCATTAATAATAAAGCAAAATTCACCACTAATACTTTCCACATTGGAGTGGCACTTTTGTTTTTACTATAGAAAATAGATGCTTCTGCTCCTTTTTCAATTAATGCTAGACGCTCTTTGTTTCTAGCTGAAATGAATAAATAAAAGATTCCGAAAATAACTCCGAAAATAATTGGTATAATAACAATTTCTGATCCCATAGTGATTGATGTTTTAATATTAAATTTCTGTTCGTTTGCTAATAAGACGTGTTGTTTTGAAATTAGGTTACAGGAATTATTGATTATTTTTATTTTATATTATTTATCACTTCGGCACTTCGGCACTTCGGCACTTCGGCACTTCGGCTTCGCTCAGTGACCACTCCGCTAAACTAAATCCTACTATTTTACAAATTACTGTAACCAAAGTCGCCACTTGTTCGTCTTATAAAAAATGCAATTAGACACTGACCCATATTTAATCCAAAAAACATTGGAAGGCGATACCAAAGCCTTTGGGCAATTGGTGGAAAAATATCAAGCATTGGTGTTTACGATTGTTATTAGAATGGTGAGAAATAGGGAAGAAGCAGAGGAGGTGGCGCAAGATACTTTTATTAAAGCCTATCAATCGTTAGCGAATTTCCGAGGCGATTCCAAGTTTTCGAGTTGGTTGTATAGTATTGCTTATCGGAAGGCTTTGGATGCACTTCGGAAAAACAAAAAGAATAGCAACTTAGAATTAATTGAAGATATTACGGAAGGAGATTGTTCTGTGATAGAAAATGCTTTGAGTTTTTTAGAAGCTGAAGAGCGAAAAGAAGCCATTCAAGATTGTATAATGAAATTACCAGAACAAGAAGCGGCAATTATTACCTTGTTTTATTATGAAGAGCAATCCATCAAAGAGATTGCAATAATTATAAACTTAACAGAAGACAATATTAAAATTAAATTATACCGAAGTAGAAAAAAATTGTTTACTTTACTCAAACAAAATATACTTCCAGAATATACCGAAACAAATGGAAAAGCCATCTAAAAAAATCGATTCATACACAGAAAGCCTCATTAAAGAAGCAGGATTACAACAACCTTCTGCTGATTTTTTTGCGAATGTAATGAATGCTGTTGAAGCAGAAAAAGCACCACAACCAATTGTTTATCAGTCGTTGATATCTAAACAAACATGGATGGTTTTGTTAGTTGCTTCCGTGGTTGTTATTGGTTTTCTTTTACTATTTCCTTCCTCTTCAGAAACTATAGTAAAGTTACCGAAATTAAATTTTGAAAAATTATCATTTCATTTACCAGAACTACATTTTTCAAAAATTACTATATACGGAATTGGGTTTTTAGGATTGTTTTTGATTCAGATTCCTTTTTTGAAAAGACAATTAAATAAAAGTTATTAGTTTAACTTTGTATAAGCTAAAACCAGCTTATTTATGTCAGGATTTTTTGCGCTTTTAGACGATATCGCTTCCTTAATGGGAGATGTTACGGTGATGACCAAAGTGGCGACCAAAAAAACGGCAGGTGTTTTGGGCGATGATTTGGCAGTAGGAGCAGAGAAGGCTTCCAGTTTTAGAGCTTCCAGAGAGTTGCCCGTAATTTGGGCAATTACCAAAGGCTCATTTTTAAATAAGTTGATTATCCTTCCGTTTGCCTTTTTATTAAGTGCCTTTTTACCACAAGCAATCGTTCCAATTTTGCTACTTGGAGGAGTTTATTTAAGTTTTGAAGGGGTTGAAAAAATCATCCACACTTTCTTTCATAAAAAACATAAGTTAGTAGATTTTGAAAATATTAAGACAGAAGAAGAACTACTTATTGCTGAAAAATCTAAAATTAAATCAGCTATCATCACCGATTTTATTCTCTCTTTAGAAATTATAATGATCGCCTTAGGAACGGTAACAGAATTTGAATTACTTACTCAAATTGTGGTGGTTACTTTAGTCGCAATTGTTGCAACCATTGGAGTTTACGGTATTGTAGCTTTAATGGTTCGGATGGATGATGGTGGGTTTAAAATGGTTGAAATTTCTGAACGTAAAAAAGGGCTTGCTAAAAAAATCTGGTATGGAATTGGAATGGCACATATTTGGACTTTACCTAAATTAATTCAACTATTAGCAGTAGTTGGTACCATTGCAATGCTTTTAGTAGGTGGAGGAATGTTTGTACATCATATTCCCCAAGTTCACGATTTCTTTCATTCGATACCTTCTATAATTTCCGAATTAATTATGGGGTTGGTTGTTGGATTTATTGCTTATCTTATGATTGAATTGGTTAAGAGAATTAGAAATTAAAAAAGGAACCATATTGCTATGATTCCTTTGTTTTTTATCCGTTAATAATTAGGATATTTCTTTAGGATTTACTCCGTATTCATTTTCTCCAGGAGTTCCATCGGTTGCCATTAATACAATTAGCCAGATAGCTCCTAATAATGGAATAAGTGCTACTAATAAATACCATGCACTTTTGCCTGTATCGTGTAATCTTCTTATAGCTACTGCCAAACCAGGTATAAATACAATAAGACCGTATACTAAATAAAGAGGCCCGTACAGCAATCCATTGATTGTCATTCCTAATAAACGATCTAATGTTGCGGCAACAAAACCAAATAATAAATTAAATAAAAGAAACATCCAATATTCCTGTCGTCTTGACCTTCCGTTAAAATCTTTGTAATTTTTTAAAACTTTTAAATACCAATTCATATTATTAAACTTAGTTCCTACTCGTATGGTTTTTCGGTTTCACCCTGTTTTTTTTTTTGATGGTTTCTAGGCTCCAACTTTGGATGTTACTAAAATACTAATAATATGTTAAAGTGAAAGAAATTAATTCTAAAAAGCAACCAGACGCTCTATTATCCAAAAAGTTGCCATTGATCCAATTGCATAGGCTGGAATCTTTTTTTTTAGGCAATTGCGTAATTACCTTATCGCCGTTATCTCTATAAATTACATTACGATGTAGGTTGTTTCCATTAATTAATAAAGTCCAATCGTAACCAATAAATGCTGTAAATTTTCTTGGTTTGTTATACTTTTCAGCAGTATCCACTACACTTTTCCAAACGGGAGTCATTATTTCTATATCAATAGTTTTAATTGGAAAATGTTTCTTGTGAAATTTTTTAATTAATTCGATAGCCACTTTGCTATTTTTTCTTTCTTTTAACATGGTATTTCCTTCTTGAAATAATGGATATTTCATCCAGATTTTATCTCAGTAGTAGTTTTAGTTGCGGTTTCTTTTTCTGTAGTAGCCTCATTCTTTATTATTTTTACAAGCGATAAAAACAAAATAAAGTATTAGTAGTAATCCTTTTATTATTATTAAAAATTTTGATTAGTGAATATTAAAGGCACAAAAAAAGCTTCTCCTGCTAAAGAGAAACTTTTTTTTGTAATTATCTAATAATAGATGAATGATAAAAGTTGGCTAATTCAATAAATTAAAACATTCCACCGCTTCCAGATTTCTCATCGTTATCTCTACGTTTTCTAGATTTAGCTCGGTATTTTCCACCTCCAAAACGATAGGATAGTCCTGCATAAATGGTGTTACTTTCCCAGTTAAATTCTCCTGTTTGAGGATATGGGCTGCTTCCTTCAAAAGCAAATTTCATTGTATCGAAAATATCATTATAGTTGATGCTAAATGTTCCTCGACCTTCCCAAAGGCTGTAACGGGCTCCTAAATTCACAAAATACATTGGATCGGTTTGAAACTGTAGTCCTTTGTTTTCTCCTCGGTAAAAACCGAATGCAGATAATGTTAAATTCTTTGTTACCTTAAAGTTGTTGAACATTCTAAAATTCCAAGCAAGGTTTTCAACTTCAATTTTTTCGGTAATAATATCATTTAGAGTTGGAGGTATTCCATCGGGATTATTTAATCTTTCTGTAATACCAGTTTGTGTTTGTGAATACAAATCGAAACTAGTATTAAAACTCCACCATTTTGTTGGTTTATAACTTCCTGAAACCTCTACGCCATAAGCTGAGGTAGTATCAAAATTATCATATGTAAGGATTACTTTATTAAAATCGGTTCGGTCTATAAAAACAGCTCTATTTATTTCGTCGTTGATAGAGCGGTAAAAAACTCCCCCTGTAATACTTCCTTTTTCAAAAGATCTGGTATAATTTACTTCAATGGAGTTGGTGAATTGCGGCTGTAATTGTGTGTTTCCTGTTGAAGAAATTAAAGGAGTGCTCCATTCTCTAATTGGGTTTACTTGTCCAATTCCTGGCCTGTCAACTCGTCTGCTATAACTTACTTGGTATTGATTTTTTTCAGTAGGAGTATAAGTAACATAAGCCGAAGGATACAACTCTACATAGTCGTTTTTAAAAGAGCGTACTGTATTGGTATCTGCTTTCACCGCTACTGTTTCAGCTCTAAGACCTACTTGATAAGACCATTTTTCATATTTATTTCCGTAGGTTACATAAGCGGAATAGATATCTCTAGTGTAATCAAACTTAGTATCTGAAGTTGAAACTAAATCTCCATTTTCATTAAAACTGAAACCTGTTGAATTATAATTTTGAGTAGTTTCATAAAGCCTTGCTTCAGCGCCAATTTCTAATTTTGAAGTTTCTGTTAAAGGATTTACATAATCTAAATTTACCGTAATCCTGTTACTTTCAACATCTATAAAATCTTCGTAATTTGGAATTGGTGAAGCTCCGTTAAAATTAAAATCTGAATCGGTTTCACTATTATAATCATTATAATCTGCTTCCAATTCTATATTATGCCCTTCTTTTTCTAACTCTAATTTATAGTCGAAATTATAGGTCGATGAAGTGTTGTTTCCATCACTTAAAAAAGTTTGTTTTTGATCGAATTCTGGATTGTCATAATAGAAAATATCTGTAACACCAGAAGTTTTTCCTTCGAATAAATTTTGAGTTGTAAAGAACGAAATAGTATTTTTATCATTCAAATAAAAATCCAAACCAACTTTAAATAAATTGGATTTACTGTCGTCTAAAAACTCAAAAAGTTGTTCAGAATTGTCATTAGGTCTAAAAATAAAACCGTGATTTTCATTTTTTGAAATATTATTTCCGTAATTTCCGTAGATATTGAACTTTCCGTTTCGGTAATTTAAATCTAAAGATCCATTAAATTTAGCTTGTTCTTCATAAGTAAGTCCTACACTTACCGAACCATTCATACCTAATTTTACATTTTTATGAAGTACAATATTAATGATTCCGCTCATTCCTTCAGGATTGTATTTTGCGGAAGGATTGGTGATTAATTCTACCTGTTTAATAGCGGTTGAAGGAATTTGTTTCAGCAATTGAGCAAT
>JASFZG010000201.1:0-4912 GCA_046055745.1 Flavobacteriaceae bacterium
ATCTGTATTGACGACAAAAGCATTATTAACGGTTTCTTTATGGAGTTTTACAACCAGTACCACAGAAACAATGCACGTAAGCACAGCTCCGATAACCACGGCTAGAACAATGAAGCGATTTAACTTCAGTATGTTGTATATATTTTTATAAGGTGTTTTCATATTTAAAGAATTATTACGCACTAAAAAGCCTAAAAACAAAAGAAGTAGCACGACGATAGAGTTTGAATTTTAGCAATACAATAAATCCGATAGAGCCTAATTGTAATAAGGGAGCAAAAAAATTGCTTCCCCAATCTGTTCCGAATAGATCTCCCCAGAAATTGGTATTGATTTCAGTATAGAGATTATTCACAAAAACATTAACCAGGAAAAAAGCAGGAACTAACATATAAACTCCAGCATAGAGTTTGAAAAAATTATATGCCAAGGATCTAAATTTTTCAAATACTGCCAGACTAATCACCAATGGAAAAAAGGCTTGCATAATTCCGAGTAAAAAGAAACGTTCTGCTAGAAATAGTGGGTATATGAATAAATCCAATATCCACAGAAACATTGCCATAATAAATGCCAACATTTTTAAACCATATAATGGTGTTACTAATGCTTCGTACAACATTGCAAATGCTTTTTTAGCGGCTTCCAAAGCACCCACATCCTGTTCCAAATCAATATCTTGTAATTGTAACGGGAGGAGTGCCGGAGCCGTGTCCCTGTATTGAGATTCAATGGCTACCAATATGGTATCAAAGACACTCAATACCTGTGTAGAGAAAATAACCAGTATTACGACAGCAAAATTCTTTGCTAATTCTGAAGGTGTTAATCCCCAAGTATAACCCTCATTATTTGCTACGCCTTCATTGTATTTTTTTAGGATGTTTATCAGAAAGAATAATATGGCCAGTGTTTTCATTCCAGTAATAGTATACTGGGAAAAATCACTATTCTTGATGGTGGTAAAAACCGCATCTATATATTCTAACCCTATGCCTAAAAAAATACCGCTCATTAGTAATTCGTTTCTCTATTATTGATTTTGTCTTGCATTTCTCTAAAAGCGATTATCTCACGATAACGTCTAGTTTTTGCTTCGATTTCAGCCACCATTTCTTTAGATTCTAATTCTTTTTCTTTGAGAACTTCGGCACGTTCGGCATCTGTCATTTTCATATTATCACTCGATAATATCTGGTCGATATAGTCTAAACCATCCAAAGAATTCTCAATAATGGCATTAAAGGAATCTGAAATGCGATTGACTTCCTCTGGTTTGATATACGGCGAATTCAAGATTTCTCGTAAATCATCTTGTACAATATCAAACAGTCGTTGGTTGTTACGAGTCAATTCTCGAACTGCTTTTAGTTGTTTTATCACATTATTGACTTTATCAATATTCTCTTTTTGCTTTTTTAAAAACTGAACTGTTTTAAGTAGTTGTGAGGTCTGTTTTGCTGATTCTATCAGCGATTTGGCAAAACTTATAAAATTGGTATTGTCATAAACTGGCATACCCTGGGCCGCAATGTGGCCAGATGAAGAAAGAATAATAGTTAATGCGATAATTAATGCTCTGATTTTGTTTTTCATGATAAATTGATTTAAGAATTAGTGAATATATTGATGGCTTTCTCCATCGAGTTATACTCCTTAAAAAGTTGCATTATAGCCTCACTTTCTTTACCATCTGTGAGGTATGCTGCATATACTTCTTTAGGAACTTCCAATCGGAAAATGTTACTTTCCTTTCCTATTTTGATAAACATTTCAGTATATTTTCTTGCTCCCGTTAAATTGTTTCTGATGGATTTCAACTGGTTTAAATCGTGACTTGAAAGGTTCAATCGTTTTTGTAATTCAGCATAACCTTTTTCATTACGTAAACTGTAAACTACTTGAGTGTTTTCCAAAATACTTGCAGATGTAGAATTATCAGGTAACTGATTTATGGATTGCAGAATAATACCAATCGCTCCATTTTGTTTACGGATGGCTTGATAGTAGAATTCAACACTTTCCAAGACATTTTTAAACTTTAACTGTTTAGCAAACTCATCAAAAAGAATAATTCCTCGTTCGGAACGGTTACGCCAAATGGTACGTTGAATCGCTGACTTTATCAGTTTTAACATGACCGATAAGATTTCTTTATTGTCTTTGACTTCATCAAGTTCAAAAACAATCAAACGCTTGTCTTCAATTTTATAGGTTTGGTCTTCACTTACGTTAAATAAGAAGCTGTACAAACCATCATCTACATATTCCGAAAGGATGTGTAAAAAATTATAGATACTGAAATACTCTTCCTGAATTTTCAGTCCCTGGATAAGTGCATCCTTTTTATCATCTACAAATTGATATAGTGAGGCTAACGAGTAATTTTCATTGATAGAATTGTAATAATAGCGAAGTACTTTTTTAATGGCGACTTCTTCTGCTTTGGTGGCTTCTTTTCCTGAAGCCAATAATTCTAATAAGAAAATAGAAAGGTCTTCTAATCGTTCTGGTGTTAAATCTTTTATTGAGGAAATGTAAAAAGGATTGATTCCTAAATTTTTTCCTTGCTCATAGCGTAGAATAATATGGTCGTCTGGATAGAGTTTTGCAAACTTAGAATACGAACCTCCCAAATCTATAATTACTAGACGTACATTACTCTCAAAATACTGACGAAGTATGTTATTCGCTAAAAAAGATTTCCCTTCGCCAGTTGGTGCAAAAATGGCAAAATTGCGTGCTTTAATACGTTTCTTTTGTTCATCCCAAACATCTTTGAGTACTGGAATATTATGCTGTCTGTCATTAAAAATGATGCCAACATCGTCGGACTTATAATTGCTGTTATTGACGTACAAACACAAGGCGTGTTTTAAGTCGGTCACATACAAATCTTCATTTGAAAAATTGGAAGCAAAACAACAATAGGAATTCAAAAAGTAATGTTTGCGTTCTTCTCCTTTTGGGTAATACGGAACAATATCTAATTCCTTGAACTCTGTTTTTATTTTGGAAGCAATATTGCTTAATTCTGCTTCATCTTTGCTCCAAAAGACAATATTTAAATGTCCTCGAATAATTCGTGCAGAATCATCTTCGTTAATTTTAGCAACGATGTATTCAATCTTTTTTAAGATGACTTTATTCTGTGTCCCAAAATTGGAACTCTTGTTGAGTTCTTCTATTTTCTTGTCGAGTAATTTTCGCCATTTATGCTTATCATCCAAATAAATAATTTGATTTATGATATGATTTTCATTGAGGTTCAATCCCAATCCATCAATAAATCCTTGATGGAATACAAAATCATCTGAAGTAAATTTATCGTTGGTTTTACTACTCTTTACGACATCGCCAAAACAGAGTTCACTATTGACTGCCAATACATCAAAATGATTTTCGCCAATTTCTATATTGGATTTTTTAAGTTGGATATCAGTATCAAACCCTTCATTAAATCCGTTAAAATAGGCATCGGTAATGTCAATAATTTGATTTTCATTGAGTGGTGTAAACTTCACTTTTCGGCTGTTATTAATAAAGGAAATAGCATCATTTACCGAAGTGATAAATTCCTGAACGTTGTGGTCCATTTTCTTATGAATTCCTTTTTCAACTTTTCTAAACGGATTGGTAAATTTGGAGGCATTAAGTGCTTTATTAAATGGAAGTGTGAAAAACAGATAACAACCATGTTGCAGATAATTTCTTCCTTTAAAGTAATTGTGTGTTGCTTTTTCTAAAAAAGTGTCATTCGGCAACATTGCTGCATTATATATTTTCTTTTGATAAATATCCTGCTTATGTATAACCGTACTTGTAGGTAAGGATTTAAAGGCTTGAAACCACGAGCCGTGAATATCTTCAAAGTCTTTTTCCGACAAGGAATAAATTTCAGGTAAATCGCCTTTGTAGCATAGCACCACATTACCATTATTGGCAAATACAATGTGCTCTTGGATATCCAAAATTGGATGGTATGCAGCTAGATTAATTTTCTTCATAGTGTAATTGACTTTGCTTTTTATTACTGATGGTTTGCGGAAACACTTTTTTGAAATGCAATAGTGCTGGATTCTTAGTAATGTGTGTTAAGGCAACATATAGTGTAGCATTGAACACAAATACAGAAATGATAATGGTAAAACTGAACGAAAAAATAATGAACAATAACGAACCGATAACGGCAGTCATCATAAACGCAAACAGTGAAATGGGCAAACCCATAATCACTGCACGCTTCCGTATGTTTTTATAGACTTCGAACCGTTTCATACTATACTACGATGCTTATTAAATAAGTAAAGATGCCTACTACTGCTCCAGCAATGAGTACGAATACTAGTACACGAGTGATTCCTTTTTTTAAATCGGCATTCTCTCCAAAGAAGTGTCCTGCATTAAACAGGAAGCCTATTAAGAAAATAACTCCCAAAATGATTGGGAAAATGGCTCGAATGGTATCGGAAACATCATTAACAGAATCTTCAATACCTCCTATTTGTGCAAAAATGGAATTTGAAATAAGTAACAATAAAGAGGTTGCATAAAGTGATTTTTTCATATCGAAATTGTTTTAAAATTTGCTTGATTTTGATATATGAAAAATACTGTATATTTGAATACAAAATACTGAATTTCAATATTTTACATAAATAATAATTATTAATTTGGTTTGGTTTTAATTGCAATCAAAGAGTATTAAATTTTATGAATTTCAATGTTTAAAAATGGCTTAATTATGAAAACACCTTCGAAGAAAACACTCAAAAACGTCAGTTTGATGATTTTGATGCTACAAATGTGTCTTGTTTTTGGTCAGAAAAAAGTCGTGGTAATTGATGTTGGACATGGTGGAAAAGATTCTGGTGCGATTGGTATAAATGGGATTCAAGAAAAAGAGGTGGTT
>JASFZG010000202.1:0-14854 GCA_046055745.1 Flavobacteriaceae bacterium
CAAAAAATACAATCTTTTTTAATACCTTTTTTTAAACTCCTGATAACTCCTATTTTACACCAAAAACTTTTTTTGTCCTTAATATATACACCTTTGAAAACATAAGCCTGTTTTATCATATTAAACAGACTACAAAGACACTGTTTAAAGGGGCTATCAACTATTTGCAAAATCTCAAAAACGCGATAAATTTATTAAGTTTTTAATTATTTTTCTTTGCTTTTTTATTCCAATGGGCAGTAAGATCTAGAAAATCTATTGGAAATGCTGGTGCTTGTCTTTCGAGTATATTGTCTTGGAAGGATCGTTCTAAAATATCTTCAATTAAATAGTCTTCTTTATTGTTGAATGGATCGTATTCTTCCTTTAAAGAAATGTCGAATAAACTGGCCGTTGTATTGTACCAAAACGCTCTCCAACTGTTACGTAGTTCTTTCACTAAATCAAAACCTGTTCTTCCAGTTTGACGATGGATTAATTTTGCTAATATTTGCCCTTCTGTTCGTGTAAATTTCTTCAGTTTTTCTGAAAACTCTTCTTCTATATATTTCTGAACTCGTTTGGTGTATTTTTTTCGATCTCGCTTCTTTTCAATTGTCTTTAATCTTTCAGTCATTACGGTTAGCCTTTCCGAAGCCAATTTTGCATAAGGATAGACTTTTCTAGTTTTACGACGAAGGATTAAATAACGTTTTCGGTCTTCTTTAGAAGTAAACTCTAATTTATTGAGTAAAATTACTTCTTCCAAATCTATAAATTCTCTGGGTATGGAATCGCCTTGAATAATATAATAATATTTGGTACTGTCTATTTGTTGGTAGTTTTCCTCTTCAGTTATTTGAGAAACCATCAATTGAGAGATGAATACTAATGAAATAATTAAAAGTTGTTTACTAAGCTTCATTCAGAAAATATATTTTTCAGTTTAACACTAAAATCGTTCCAAAATTAAACAAAATGAAACAGCTCCCTAATCAATAAATCATTAATTTTGAAATCTAATTCATTTCAGAAGAAAAAAAACATATTATGGCAACATCTATATTGACAAAAAAATCGCTTTCATTTTTAGAAGAATACTTAAATAACGCTGCTCCTACTGGATACGAATGGGACGGACAGAAAATCTGGATGGATTATTTAAAGCCTTATGTGGATGAGTTTATCACCGATACTTACGGTACGGCGGTTGCAGTAATTAATCCGAAGGCAAAATACAAAGTGGTGATTGAAGGACACGCTGACGAAATTTCGTGGTACGTAAACTATATTAGCGATAACGGACTTTTATATGTGGTGAGAAATGGCGGAAGTGATCACCAAATTGCCCCTTCGAAAATTGTAAATATTCATACTAAAAAAGGAATTGTAAAAGGTGTTTTTGGATGGCCTGCGATTCATACAAGAAATAAAGGAAAAGAGGAAGCTCCAAAACCTGATAATATTTTTATAGATATAGGTGCGTCTGATAAAGAAGAAGTCGAGAAAATGGGTGTTCACGTAGGTTGTGTCATTACATACCCTGATACATTTCATATATTAAATGACGATAAATTTGTGTGTCGTGCGATGGATAATCGTATGGGTGGATTTATGATTGCGGAAGTTGCTAGATTGCTTCACGAGAACAAAAAAGAGCTTCCTTTTGGATTGTATATCACCAATTCGGTACAAGAAGAAATTGGATTGCGAGGAGCACAAATGATTGCAGAACGCATTAAGCCAAATGTTGCCATTGTTACCGATGTAACTCACGATACTACTACACCGATGATCGACAAGAAAAAAGAAGGGCATATAGAATTAGGAAAAGGACCTGTAATTGCCTACGCTCCTGCTGTACAACAAAAACTAAGAGATTTAATTACGGATACTGCCGAAAATAATAAAATACCTTTCCAAAGAGCGGCTTTATCAAGAGCAACTGGTACCGATACCGATGCTTTTGCATATAGTAATTCTGGTGTTGCTTCGGCATTAATTTCGTTACCGTTACGCTATATGCATACTACGGTGGAGATGGTTCATAAAACAGATGTGGAAGCTGTAATTAAATTAATCTATGAATCGCTTTTGAAAATGAAGAATAACGATAGTTATAGTTATTTTGAATAGAATTAGATAAAAATTTAATATAAAGGTTACGTAATGGTAGCCTTTTTTTATTTTAGCAAAAACTATAGCTAACAAGTGTTATTTAACTCCTTTAATTTTGGGCTTTTCTTACCAATTATCCTATTGATTTATTGGTTAATAGGCTATCAAAAAGTTAAGATTCAAAATATACTTTTATTATTTGCAAGCTACTTTTTTTATGGGTTGTGGGATTGGCGTTTTTTATTTTTAATATTTATTAGTTCGCTAATTGATTATTATGCAGGGATTGAAATTGAAAAGTCAACAACAAAATCAAGAAAGAAATTCTTTTTATTTTTTAGTGTTTTCTGGAATTTAGGAATTCTATTCGTTTTTAAATATTACAACTTTTTTATCACAGAATTTACCAACTTATTTGGTTTCGAAAGTTCGGAGTATGCATTTAGTTCATTAAACATCATACTTCCTGTAGGGTTGAGTTTCTATACTTTTCAAACTTTAAGTTATAGTTTGGATGTTTATAAGGGAAAAATAAAACCCACAACTAATCTGTTAAATTTTCTGTGTTTTGTGAGTTTCTTTCCTCAGTTGGTTGCAGGACCAATTGAACGAGCTGGAAATTTATTACCTCAATTTAACAAACAACGAAATTTGGATATTGATAATTTTAAAGATGGGCTTCGGTTAATTTTATGGGGATTATTTAAAAAAATGGTCGTTGCAGATAATGTCGCTATTGCTGTAAATGCTATTTATTCAAGTCCAGAAGACCAAGGAAGTCTTTCTTTATTTTATGCATCTGCCTTATTTTTCTTTCAGATATATTGTGATTTTTCTGGGTATTCAGATATTGCGATTGGTTCGGCTAAGTTGTTTGGTTTTAAATTGAGTAAGAACTTTAATATTCCCTATTTATCTAGAAGTGTTTCCGAATTCTGGCAACGATGGCACATTACTCTTACCAAATGGTTTACTGAATATGTGTATGCACCAATCATTAGAAAATGCAAAAGGAATTATATTTATAAAACATTTGCTCTTTTTGTTTCTATGGGATTAATTGGACTTTGGCATGGCGCAAATTGGACTTTTATTTTCTTTGGTATATTACAAGCAGTCATGATATCGATAGAACGAATACCCTTTAAAATAAAAGGAACGACTAAATCCATCAACTATTATTTAAATAAAATGCCATTGGGATTTGCTGCAATTTATAGTTTTATATTAATTACGAGCTCATCTATATTTTTTAGGTCTGAAAGTTTAGAATCTTCAATTTATATTTTTAAAAAAATAGTTTCTTTTGTTCCGAGTGAACATTTTTCGACAATTATTGGAGTTAAAGTGTTGGTTATTCCAGTTTTAATAATTTTGGAATATTTTACAAGAACCAAAAATCATCCTTTTGAAGGATTAGAAAAAACATTTAAGAAACCCTTACGTTGGGTAATTTATTATATATTTATTATAGCAATTATTAGATATGCAGGGCCCGCAGAACAATTTATCTATTTCCAATTTTAGGAAAAAACAGAGGTGTATTTTAAAATATGCTTTTTTGTTTTTTATCCCTGTGGTGATTATTATTATCATCATAGAGATGTTGGTTTTAGAAATGCCTGCAAATTATAAAAATAATAGTGATTATTATTCTAAAAATAAGGACAAGATAGAGTTAATGGCTTTTGGAACTTCACAAATGGCTGGGGCAATAAATCCAGATTTTATAGATGTACCTAGTATTTGTTTGGCTTCATCTTCTCAACATCATAAATTAGATTTCACGATACTTAAGCAACTTTTACCAGAGACTAAAAACTTAAAATATGTGATACTGGAACTTTCAACAAGCCATTTTGAATTGCCTCATAATAGTAAGAATTTCTGGAAGAATTCTGTATATTTAAAGTATTATAATGTGAATGCTTTTGAAAGGCAAACTTATTTTAAGGATGAACTTATATTTATATCGAATCCTGAAATTTATTCAGAAAAATTAATAGATTATTATATTTACAATAAGAGTATTTCATCAATGAATATTTATGGTTTCAACACAAATAAAGCAGAAGGTATATTTAATAAATATCATTATAATGAAAAAGAAATATCTAAATTAAAAATAAATACAAATCAGATTGAAAACCCTAAAACATTTGAACATAATGTAGCTTTTTTTTATTCAATGTTAGATTATTTAAAGGAAAAAGACATTCAACCCATAATATGTACATTACCATTATATAAAACACATAGTATATTATTAAACCCCAATATTGTTAAAAGAAGGGATAGTATTATTTCTGAAATAAAACATATTTATCCTGAAGTAATTTTCATTGAAGCTGAAAACGATACAACTTCTTTTAAAATCACCGATTTTAGAAACTCTAATCACTTAAACCCTGATGGAGCAAAAATATTCACAAAAAAACTGAATAAAATAATAAATGATTTAGATTAAAAAAATATACTATTTTCGCTTTCGAAATGACAAAAAAACTAACCTATTTTATTTATTTTATAAGTATCTGTTTATTTTCTCAAAATGAAAGTTTAAACAAATACAGTGATTTTACAACCTTTACACTCTCACTTGGAAAAACTCCATCTTCAAATCCAGGGTTCCCTGATACAAACTTTTATAAAAGCATTTCATTAAATTTCGGAAAAACAAACCTTGACAATGATAATGAATGGGTCCACAGATTAAAACATCCAAACACAGGAATCTCTTTTGAATTATCAGATTTTGGAAACCCAGAATATTTAGGCTATTCACTATCGATAATCCCATTTATTGAGTTTGGGTTGTTTAAAAAGTATACGAATAGGTTATCTATGTTATTAGGAATGGGAGGTTCTTATTTTACATACAATTATAAAGATATTCCTTACGCTTATAATAACTTTCCTGAAAATAATAGTAGAGGAGTTTCAACTAAATTTACTTGGGCTTTTAAATTTTCTCTTAGTTACGATATCATTAGAAAAGAAAACGCTACTTGGAAAATTGGGACTGGCTTTTTTCATCAATCAAATGGTCATACAAATTTGCCAAACAATGGATATAACTCTATTTTAGTAAGTCTATCTAGGCAATCTTATTATAACGAGCAAACTCCCACTATTATTGAAGATAATTTTATTAAAAAAGTATATAAAAAAAATAGCCAATATTATTTTGATTTACGATTAGGTCTTGGAGTTAATGTTCTTTCTGAAACCATAAATAAAAGAAATAGGGTCTATACAATTGCACCTTCTTTTGGGAAAATTTTAAATAAAACTTTTAAAATTGGGGTTGGGTTTTATTATCGATATTATGAAAATTACTATAATTATATTGTGAATGAAGGGGAATTAGTCGTTGAAGACACCCCTCATTTTATGGATAACCCTTTTAAATATGCTACAAATTATGGTGTATTTATTACTTCAGAACTATTATTAGGTCATATTGGTGTGGAAGCCACCTTAGGTTATAATATATATAAACCATTTTACGAGACAGATTGGAGGTTAACTGAAGGGTTTTACTGGGAAGTTAACAATAGTGATGGATCTTCAGAAAACTTATATATTTATGGTGAAAAAGACGAATATAACAAAGCTAAGAAAGCAATATCAACCAGATTTGGATTGAGATATTATTTATTCTCTAATGAAAAAGCACCAATAAACAATTATTATATTGGTGCTAATATTAATGCAAATCTGGGACAAGCTGATTTTACTGAATTAAGTATTGGTTATATTCATTGTTTTGAATACAAAGAAAAATAATTATTTACTTAAATACTCTTGCACATTATTTCTAATACGTTTTTCAATTTCTGAAACGTCTGCTTTTACAAAAGTACTTCCAGATATGTTTTCATACAATTCTATATACCTTTCTGAAACTGTATTAATATAATCGTCAGACATTTCAGGGGCTGTTTGCCCTTCTAATCCTTGAAAATTATTCTGAATCAACCATTGTCGTACAAACTCTTTTGAAAGTTGTTTTTGAGTTTCGCCTTTTTCTTGTCTTTCTTGGTACCCTTCCGAATAAAAATAACGGGAAGAATCTGGTGTATGGATTTCATCAATCAATACAATTTCGTCGTCTTTTGTTTTTCCGAATTCATATTTAGTATCTACCAAAATCAAGCCTCTTTTAGCTGCGATTTCAGTTCCTCTTTGGAATAATTTACGAGTATAATCTTCTAAAATTAAATAGTTTTCTTCCGAAATAATATTCCTTTTTAAAATATCTTCTCTTGAAATATCTTCATCGTGATCACCCATTTCTGCTTTAGTTGCTGGAGTAATAATAGGTTGAGGAAATTGATCGTTTTCAATCATTCCTTCGGGCATTTCAACTCCACAAAGCATTCTTTTTCCAAGTCTATATTCACGAGCAGCATGACCACTTAAATAACCACGAATTACCATTTCTACTTTAAAAGGATCACAAGCTTTACCAATCGCTACATTTGGATCTGGAGTAGCCAATAACCAATTAGGCACTAAATCCTCGGTATCTCGCATCATCTGTGTTGCAATCTGGTTTAATATCTGCCCCTTAAACGGTATTCCCTTTGGCATTACCACATCGAAAGCGCTCAGCCTGTCTGTCGCAATCATTAATAAAATATCGTTTTCTAAGGTATAGACTTCACGTACTTTTCCGTGATAAACACTTTTTTGTCCAGGGAAGTTAAAGTTGGTATTGGTAATGGTATTGCTCATTTTTTGTTTTTTTCTCAAAACTCCGATAGTTATCAGGACGTTAAGACGCTAAATTGTAATGAATTTTTTCTGTTCTCTTTTCTACTCTCTCTTTTCTCTCTATCCTTAATTAATCTGTATTTTCAATTGATTTGTAGGCGGCTATCACTTTTTTAACAAGCCTATGTCTTATTACATCTTTATCATCTAAATAAACCATTCCCACTCCCTTTACATCTTTTAAAATCAACAATGCTTCTTTTAAACCTGAAAGGGTATGTCTTGGTAAATCAATTTGACCAGGATCTCCTGTAATCATAAATTTTGCGCTTTTCCCCATTCGGGTTAAAAACATTTTCATTTGAGCGTGAGTAGTGTTTTGTGCTTCATCTAATATTACAAAGGCATTGTCTAAGGTTCGACCACGCATAAAAGCCAAAGGTGCAATTTGTATGGTGCCCTTTTCTAAAAAAGATTCTAACTTTTCGGGAGGTATCATATCCCGTAATGCATCATATAAGGGTTGCATATAGGGATCTAATTTTTCTTTCATATCTCCTGGAAGAAAACCAAGTTTCTCACCTGCCTCTACTGCTGGACGTGTTAAAATAATCTTCCTTACCTGCTTGTCTTTCAGTGCCTTAACCGCTAAAGCAACACCTGTATATGTTTTTCCTGTTCCTGCCGGTCCCACAGCAAAAACCATATCATTTTTAGACATTAGCTCGACCAATTTTCGTTGGTTGGCAGTTTGTGGTTTTATCTTTCTTCCATTAACTCCGTGAACTAATACTGCGCCAGAACCTTCTGTTGTTTCATAATCATCTTTGCTCCTGCTTAATACAACTCTTTCAATTACATTTTCATCAATCTTATTGTATTTTACAAAATGTTCGAGTAGCATTGCTAACCGTTTATCGAATTCTTCCAAAACTTCTTCATCTCCAAAGGCTTTTATTTTATTTCCTCTGGCAACGATTTTTAACTTCGGAAAAAGTTCTTTTAGTTTTTCAATATTAACATTTTGCTGCCCAAAAAATTCGCGTGGACTTATTTCAGATAGTTCGATAATTAGTTCATTCAAAAGCGGTATATTTAAAAATATTAATAAAGCTAAAAATCATACTCCACACATCTAGTTTTTCGAGTTTTTTACTCTTTCTTTTTTCCTTTTTCTTCGTTAAAATTACAAACCAAAACTAGGGCTATGATTGATAATTTTGTCTTGATAAAGAAAAAAATAAATTCGTCAATATTCACTAAAGCCTAAATATGTTGAGTATAGTTTTCGTTAGTAACAAAAGTACATTATTTTTGTGCAACTGTTTTAAAAATATATCAACAAAATGCCCAATCCAATTATCACTTTAACAACCGACTTTGGTGAGAAAGATCACTTTAATGGTGCGGTTAAAGGCGCTATTTATAGTGAATTGGATTCGGTAAATATTGTTGATATCTCTCATTCAATTTCTCCTTTTCATATTTCGGAAGCTGCATATATAATTCAAAATGCTTATAAAAATTTTCCCTTAGGAAGTATTCATATTATCGGAATCGATTCAGAATTAAACCCAGAAAACAAACACATAGCTGTTTTTTTAGATGGACATTATTTTATTTGTGCAAACAACGGAATTATTTCGATGCTTACTTCAGAAATTAATCCGAGTAAAATTGTTGAAATCAATGTTCACGATGATATTGAATCTAATTTTCCTGTACTCGATGTTTTTGTGAAAGTTGCTTGTCATATTGCTCGTGGCGGAACCCTTGAAGTTATTGGAAAAGCAATTACAGATATTAAAAAACTAACAGGAATTAAACCTGTAATTAATGAAGAGAAAAATCAAATTATAGGAAATGTAATTTATATTGATAACTACGGAAATGTAATCTGTAACATCAATAAATCACAATTTGAAGCCGTTGGAAAAGGTAGAAAATTTGTAATCAATGCAAGGACTATTAAATTTAATTCAATTTATAAAAGGTATAGTGATGCTATTGATTTTACTGTTCCAAAATCGAATCGTTCTGAAGACGGAAAAAAAATTGCACTCTGGAATTCATCTGGATATTTGGAATTAGCCATTTATAAAAGTAATCCAAAAACAGTTGGTAGTGCATTTAATTTATTCGGACTCAAATATAGAGATGCAATTAATATTACTTTTGAAAATTAAAATCTAGCGGTATATGTTTACTAGAATTGTAAAAATGGAATTTAATACAGAAGAAATTGAAACGTTTCTTTCTAATTTTGAAGTAGTAAAAAGCAAAATTCGGGATTTTCCAGGTTGTAAATTCTTAGAATTGTATCGAGATAAAAATAATACAGATATATTTTTCACCTATAGCCGTTGGGAAAATGATAGTGATTTAGAAAATTATAGAAATAGTGAACTTTTTAAAGGAGTATGGGCAACAACCAAACCTATGTTCCGTTCTAAAGCGCAAGCTTGGAGTGTTGATACGTTACATCAATTGAAATAGAAAATGAATTTGAATTTGAAGTCAATAATAAAAAAAACATAAAAGTCGCTGAGTGCTTCGACGTAGGAGAAGTATATCGAAGTGCCGATTAAAATATAAAAATAAATGCTCGCCATACTAAAACGAGAAATCAATTCCTTTTTTTCCACTTCTGTGGGGTATTTGGTGATTGCCTTATTTTTAATCATCAACGGGTTATTTTTATGGGTTTTTGAAGGAGATTTTAATATTCTTGATAATGGTTTTGCAGATTTGTCCTCCTTTTTTGTTATTGCTCCTTGGGTGTTTTTATTTTTAATTCCTGCTGTTACGATGAGAGCTTTTAGTGACGAACGTAAAATGGGAACTTTAGAATTATTACTCACCAAACCAATCTCATTAAAAAACATAGTTCTTGGGAAATATTTTGGAGCGGTCCTATTAATATGTCTAGCTATTATTCCTACATTACTTTATATTATTACTATTTCTAAACTTGGAAACCCTGCTGGGAATTGGGATTTGGGAAGCGCTTTAGGTTCTTATATAGGGTTGCTGTTTTTAATTTTCGCTTACACTTCTATCGGAATTTTTGCTTCAACTTTGTCTAAAAACCAGATTGTAGCTTTTATTATTGCCGTTTTTATATGCTTTGCTTTTTATTATGGATTTGGAAAAATTGATTCTCTTTTAAGTGGATACTCCATCGGAAGCCTAGGTATGAAAGACCATTTTAATAGTGTAGCACGTGGTGTTTTAGATACTCGTGACATTATTTATTTTGTGAGTATTTCTGTGTTATTTTTAGCATTTACTATTTTTAATTTAAGACGATTATAAAGTGAATTCTAAAAAACATATCAAAAACTTAGTGTTTGTTTTCGTTGGAATCATCCTTATTAATTTCTTCGGAAGTTATTTCTACAAACGATTCGACTTAACACAAGATCAACGTTTCACTTTATCTGAAGCTGCGAAACAAACCATCGCCACCGTTGATGAACCTATTTTTATAGAAGTGTTTCTAGAAGGAGAATTTCCTTCAGAATTTAAACGACTTCAGTCTGAAACCAAACAGCTTTTAGAAGAATTTGAAGCCTATAATCCGAATATTAAATTCAAGTTTGTGAATCCTTCAGATAAAGAAGGAGATGCAGAAGCATTGTTTAAATTTGGGGCAAAACCAGCACAAATCGAAGTTAAACAAAACGGAAAAACAAGTACTCAACAAATTTTTCCGTGGGCAATTGCTTCCTATCAAGGTAAATATTTAAAAGTTCCGTTACTTAAAAACCAATTGGGAATTACTTCCGAGGAACGAGTTAATAATTCCATTCAGAATTTAGAATATGCCTTTGCAGACGTTTTTAACAAACTGGTATTTCCAAAAAAACGAAAAGTTGCCGTAATCAAAGGTAATGGAGAATTGGACGATAAATATGTAGTCGATTTTTTTACCACTCTTCGCGATTACTATTATATCGCGCCATTCACCTTAGACTCTGCTTCGGTTTCACCAAAGAAGACCTTGGAACAAATCAAGGAATTTGACTTAATCGTAGTTGCAAATCCAACCGAAGCATTTAGCGATCAAGAAAAATATATCTTGGATCAATACACTATGTCTGGAGGTTCCTCCATGTGGTTAATTGATGCGGTGGAATTAGTAAAAGACACTATTAGCGGAAACGATTTTGCTTTCGGAAAGGATTTGAATTTAACCGATTTCTTCTTTAAATACGGACTAAGAGTAAATCCAAATTTAGTAAAAGATTTGTACTCCGCTCCAATTCTATTAGCTTCAGGAAACGAACGAGACTCCCAATACAATCGCTATCCTTGGTTGTATAGTCCGCTTTCTTCAAGCGCAAATAATCACCCAATTGTCACCAATATTGAAGCTGTAAAGTTTGAATACGCAAGTAGTATCGATACACTTCCGAATTTATTAGAAAAAACTATTTTATTAAGCTCCTCTCCTATTTCAAAAATTGTGGGAATGCCTAGAGAAATTGATATTTCAAAAGAAATTACCAAAAATTTAAAAATGGTAAATGAAGGTCCTTCGCCTGATGAGTTTAAAGCTGGTGAAATTCCATTAGCAGTGTTGTTGGAAGGTGAGTTTCCATCTGCTTTTTCCAACCGTGTGAAACCATTTAAAATTGATGATGATAAAGAAAAGTCTGTTGTAACAAAAATGATTGTAATAAGCGACGGAAGTTTGATTAAAAATCAGATGCAAGGTAACAGACCTCTAGAATTAGGCTATGATAAATGGACCAATGCGTATTACGGAAACAAGGAATTTTTACTGAATTCTGTCAATTATTTATTAGATGATACTGGACTTATAAACATTCGTACAAAGGAAATTTCGGTTCCCTTTTTAGATCCTCAAAAAGTAGCAGAACAACGAGGCTTTTGGCAATGGATTAATCTTTTGTTACCCTTAGGTTTACTAGCTTTATTCGGAATAGTTTTCAACTATTTTAGGAAGCGGAAATTTACTTGAATTTGTTAATAAGTTTCCTTTGTTTTAAAAGCAAATAGAAAGCAAATTAGGATATATTTGTAATTAGTCAAAAAATAATAGTGGAAATACTAAATATTTTCACTCATAATATAAAAAGAATACCATGAATTTTATTGTATCAAGTTCCTATTTATTAAAGCAACTTCAGGTTTTAGGAGGCATTATTAACAGTAATAACACTTTGCCAATTTTGGATAATTTTTTATTCGATTTAGATGGTAATTCCTTGGTGGTTTCAGCGTCTGATTTAGAAACAACGATTTCAGCCAAATTAAATGTGGAAAGTAACGATAAAGGTGCAATTTGTATTCCTGCTCGTTTACTTTTAGATACTTTAAAAACGTTTCCTGAACAACCTTTAACTTTTACTGTTGAAGAAAACAATACGATTGAGATTAGTTCAAATCACGGTAAATATGCATTGGCTTATGCTAGTGGTGAAGAATTTCCGAGTGCGATTGAATTGCAAGATCCTTCTTCTACTAATATTTTAGGAGATGTGTTGGCAACAGCAATTTCAAAAACAATTTTTGCAGCAGGAAACGACGATTTACGTCCGGTAATGAGTGGAGTATTCTTTCAGTTTTCTACAGAGGGATTGACCTTTGTAGCAACCGATGCTCATAAATTAGTGAAATATACTCGTAATGATATTGCAGCTTCACAAGCAGCAGAATTTATTATGCCAAAGAAACCTTTGACTATTTTAAAGTCAATTTTAGCAGGTAGTGAAGAAGAGGTAACTATACAATACAACGAATCTAACGCAAAATTCACTTTTGATAATACCGTGATGATTTGCCGTTTAATAGACGGAAAATATCCTAATTACGAAGCTGTGATTCCAAAGGAAAATCCGAATAAATTAACTATTGAACGTAATCAGTTTTTAAATTCTGTAAAACGTGTTTCTATTTTTTCGAATAAAACAACGCACCAAATTCGTTTAAAAATTGCTGGTGCAGAACTAAATATTTCTGCAGAAGATCTTGATTATAGCAACAAAGCAAATGAGCGTTTAACTTGTGATTACCAAGGAGACGATATGCAAATTGGCTTCAATTCTCGTTTCTTAACTGAAATGTTAAACAATCTTGGTAGTGATGAAGTTTCTTTAGAAATGTCACTTCCAAACAGAGCTGGGATATTAACTCCTGTTGATGGACTGGATGAAGGAGAAATTGTTGTGATGTTGGTGATGCCTGTTATGTTGAATAACTAAATTCCTGCAAAAGCAGGAATCTCATGAATGAATTCTGAATTTAATTCAGAATAACAAAATCAATGTATTAAGAGATAAACCGAATAGTACCAAAGTAATTTATAGGTCTTCCATTATTAGCGTTAATCCCATTTACTATTGGTAACACAAAGGCTAAAACTCCAATTGCAATTAACATTAATATTCCCAATCCAAGTAAGAAAATTGCAGGAATACTAATTAAGGAATAAACAAAAAGGCTTAGCTGAAAATTAACGATTGCTTTCCCGTGTTCATCCATATCTTGAACCTTATCTTTTTGAGTTAACCAGATAATTAAGGGAACTACAAGACCACCAAAACCAGTAATAGCAGTTAATAACTGAGAAAGATGTGTAAGCATTAAAAGTTGATTGTCTTTTCGTAAAGCAGATTGATTGATGATTTCCATAGATTGATTGTTGTTTATATTATATGTAGTGATTTTTGAAGTTTTGTTACACGCTTTATTGAGTAAAACTATTATTTATTAGATTCCTGTCTTCGCAGGAATTGATTACTTTTGTAAAATGATTCATCAAGACACCATCGTAGCATTGGCAACACCTTCGGGAGCAGGTGCTATTGCTATTATTCGTTTATCGGGAAGTAAGGCTATAACAATTGCTTCGGAAGTATTTAACGCAAAAAGTAAAAAAAAATTATCACTTCAAAAGTCACATACGGTACATTTAGGAAATATCGTTGATGGTGAGCGAATTATTGATGAAGTGTTAGCCAGTATTTTTAAGAATCCTCATTCTTATACAGGTGAAGATGTCGTGGAAATTTCTTGTCATGGAAGTGCTTATATTCAACAAGAAATATTACAATTATTTCTTAGGAAAGGAGCAAGAATGGCTAGTGCTGGTGAGTTTACTTTACAAGCATTTTTAAATGGAAAAATGGATTTAAGTCAGGCAGAAGCTGTAGCCGATTTAATTGCGAGTGACTCCAAGGCATCACATCAATTAGCCATACAACAAATGCGAGGTGGATTTTCTTCGGAAATAAAACTATTGCGAGAAGGTCTTCTCAACTTTGCGTCTTTAATAGAACTAGAATTAGATTTTGCTGAAGAGGATGTTGAATTTGCCAATCGTGATGATTTTCAAAAATTAATAAGTAAGATCACCATTTTACTTAAAAAGTTAATCGATTCATTTGCTACTGGAAATGTTTTAAAAAACGGAATTCCCGTTGCTATTGTGGGTCGCCCAAATTCTGGAAAATCCACTTTATTGAACTCTCTATTGAATGAAGAAAGAGCCATTGTTAGTGATATTGCAGGAACTACCAGAGATACTATCGAAGACGAAATTACACTTGGTGGGGTTAGGTTTAGATTTATTGACACAGCAGGGCTTAGAGAAACTACTGATGAAATAGAGAAAATTGGAGTCGCTCGTGCCTTAGAAAAACTTGAAAACTCATCTATTTATATGTATTTGTTTGATAGTGCAGATATGACTTTACATAAAATTGAGGAAGATCTTCAGAATTTTAAAACCAATTCGAAACAACTAATTGTAGCTAATAAAATTGATAAAGCTTCCAAAGAGCAATTGTCCATTTTACAAAATTCTGATTTAGACATTGTCTATATTTCAGCAAAAGATAAAGGTAGTTTAGAAGAGCTTACCAATATTTTATTAGAAAAAGCTGAGATTGGTGCTTTAGATTCTAATCAGTTAATAGTAACCAATTCTAGGCATTATGACATTTTACAAAAAGCATTAGAGGAGATAAGTAGCGTACAAGAAGGGATTAATAGTAATCTATCTGGAGAT
>JASFZG010000203.1:0-11988 GCA_046055745.1 Flavobacteriaceae bacterium
TCTCAATATACAAAATAACCTTAATTCTCTCTTTTGTTCTTTCTGGTTTATAATCTTAAATTTAATACTTTTATAAAAAAGTAAACTTAAGTTATACAAGACCGTTAAAAACAACAGCTCCGAAAAGTCCGCATCTATTCGAAAGTTCCGTATTTAAAAAGAATTATAAACGAAAATTACACAGAATTAAAAGCTGAACCTTCTCTCCCACTTTGACCGAACTAAAACTGACTGAATTGCTTGCGGAAAGCTGAACATCACTAACCGAATTCTATCGGAATTACTCACTCGGGTGGAAATAACAGAAAGTGCCAATCTGAACGTTATCAGTTTTGCGGCTAAGCGGAAGCAGAATCTGAAAAATTTTATGGCTAATCTTTCGTTCCAATCTGGCGTGTCGGTACGTTTAGTAACAACGCATAACGCACATTGCTTTATTATTTTTCCTTTCGGAAAAATACGCACTTCTGAATCGGTTGTTAAGTTTTATTTGCTAACTTAGCGTCGTATCACGCAACGTGGCGTTATGCAAAACCGTTGTAGTACATTTGAGAAATGATACGAAAATCGATTAAATATTTAGTAATAGTTTTAATAAACCTGATAATCCTGACAGGATTATTGGCTTATTGGACTGACTTTGTTGAATTGGCTTTCAATAGTTTTGTTCGACCTATAGAGTTTTTAAAAATAATCGGATTCTCATTACTTTCTCTGATTGGAATACGAATCGCAATCGGATTTTTTCGCAAACGGAATTCTTCAATCAAAAATAGAATTAAAGTTTCGGTATTGCTAACTATTTTGATTTCTTCATTTCTTTATTTTAACTATTCAAAAAAGATTTACCAAAACCGAATACAGAATGGAGAATTAAGAAAGGAATTGGCAATGAAAATTGAACCAGCAAATGGACTTGCATTTGGAACAAAAGCTGATAATTTGACTTTTGAGGAATATCAAGAAATAACTAAAATTAAATGGTTTCCAAAATTACAAAAGAATGCGGACAGTATTTCTTATTTCTATACCTATGATGGTTTTTTGCCAGATTACGAATTTGAAATGAGTTACAGTTTACCAAAAGAAATCGAAGTAGATACGACTGAATTTAAATACGGAAAATTTCATGTCAACTTAATCGGAAATAGAAAGAGAATTATTTATAATGAATATGTGGACTAAACAAAGAATTAAATGAATAAAATATTTTACAAAATACTTGCATTCCTTTTTGGTTTAATGTCATTAGGCGGTCTTTCAGAATCTTATAGAATAATGACTTCAAATGCTCCTGACATTGCACCACAAAGAGGTTATTTGACAATTATGTCTATAGTTATGCTTGTAATTATGCTGACATTAACGAGATACTTTTGGAGGAAAAGTAAATAAAAACGCACTACAACTCTGTATAACGTTCATAACGGCTGAAATTCCTATCGGAATTTCACGCTTATTTGTTATCTTTGGTTTTAATCAGAAAAGCACTATGTGTTTTCCCGTTACAAAACGTTATACAAACCGTTGTGTGCAATTTGAGAAAATGATAAAGTTTCAAACAATATCAATAAATGATAAAAATGATTTCTCGAAAGTCCCAAATGGATTTGCTGGACTTATGACAAAAATTCATATCGGAAAAAAAATTATTTCATTCAAAACTGACCGAAATGATGTTGTTTTATCAAGAGAACTAGAAAAAGTCATTTCAAAATTGGATTTAACAAAAAACAACTATTTGATTTTGACCACAAATCTGACAATGGAAAGTATTAAAAAACTAGAAGATACAGGAATTGAATATATAACTTCCTCAAACTTTATTTGGACTGACGAAAGCTATAAATCAACAAAATAAAATTAAAAACATATTTTAAATTATTAAAATAATAAATGTTGTAGAAACTAACATACAGCGGAAATGAATGCAATAACTATTTGTATTTTTCTTTTGATGCCGAATATTTCGATACGAAAAAAATAACGGAAGAGTTAAATATTGAGCCGACTTCTGTAATGGTAAAAAAAGAACCTGTTCCAAAATCGACTACGTGGAAATATCAAATTGACGCTGGAAACGAAATTGATTTAGAAACTTATCTTGCAAAACTGATTGGCATATTTGAGTTCAAAACAAAAATCATAAACAGATTAAAAGAAAAATACGATTTAATGACAAGTATACAATTCGTAATTGACATTGATATTGATCCAGAATCTTCAACACCATATTTCGGGCTAAACACAAAAACGATTGAATTTTTAGCCAATACTGGAACTGAAGTGGATTTTGACCTTTACAAAGCCGACACAATTGGATTTAAAAATAAATCGGATGAATAAAAAACTGCACACAACACCGTATAACGCTCATAACGGCTGAATCAATAATTGGATAATAAAGGGTTAAAAAATCTATCAAACTAATTGAAAAATTGTAACTTTAAATCCGTTACGAAATTTTATGCAAACCGTTGGCACCAATTTAAAAACGATATGAAAAAACTTTTAGCAATAGTAATTCTAATGATAACTACTCAAATTACGATTTCTCAAACAGCGGAGGAATTAAATTCTAAAGGAATTGAGTTTGCGAAAAAAGGGAAAATAGACAAAGCATTCTCAACCTTTGAAAAAGCAATAAAACTTTATCCTGATTCACCTGGACCATACTCGAACAGAGGGAATGTTTATCGAATGCGAAAAGAATATAAACTTGCAATAAAAGATTATTCCAAGTCTTTAGGATTAAAACCTGATAATTTGAATGTTCTTTACGCAAGAGCCAATACATATATGGATTCTGAAAACTTCAAAATGGCAATATCCGATTACTCAGAAATAATCAAAAAAAAACCTTCATTTTCAGACATTTACTTTGATAGAGCCTATGCGAATATAAGATTAGAAAAATACGATGATGCGAAAAGTGATTTGGAATCTCAATTAGAAATGACACCAAAGGACTTTAAATCATTAACAAATTTGATAAACATTAAAAAAATATTAGAGTTGTTTGACGAAGCATTAGCTGACTATGATAAAATAATAAAAGAATTCCCTAATCAACCTAATCTTCACATCCTATACAATAATAGAGCAAGCCTTTTCAGAGAAATTGACAAACCAGAAGAGGCATTAGTCAATATAAATAAAGCTTTGGAAATCAAAAAGAATTATGACATTGGACTTTTCAATCGAGCAGGTATTTACTTAGAGCTTGGCGAAGAGAAAAAAGCTTGTAAAGATTTCAAAAAGGCGCTTAAACTAAATCTTGTAAAGAATGAACATTTTGAATCTGACGAGGATTTCGAGAAACTGAAAAAACTATGTGAATAAAAACTGTGGGCAACAACGTATAACGTTCATAACGGCTGAAATTCATATCGGAATTTCACGCTTATTTGTTATCTTTGGTTCTTAGCGGAAAAGCACTACGTATCTTCCCGTCACGAAACGTTATCCCAACCGTTGGCAGTAATGTAAAAAAATGAACTAAGAAAATAATTCAGATAGAATTGAAAAACAAAAAATTTAACTTTCTTAAACCAACTCTTATTTTTTTGATTGTTGGGCTCTTTATTCCAGGCTTTACTGTTATTGCCCTTTTAGGATTTCAAATGCTACTGACTTCACTTGGAATTGAATGCCATAATGCTTGGAACATTCTATGGACAGTAACTGTATTAGGGGGACTAATTCTCCCAATTCTATTCTACATACACATCCAATATTTAACTGAAAAAAAACTTAAAAACTTAAAGCTACGTTTGACGTTATTTAACCTTTTTGAATATATTTTCATTCAAGCAAGTTTAGCTTTGTTCTTTACAAATGGACAAACCCTTTGTTATGTTTCGGATGGACAAAATGGAATGGAATTAGTTTTTACTGCTTGGTTAGCTCTACCAATATTAATTGGGTTTAGTTTTCTATTTCAACAGACTTTAAGAAAAAACGAATAAAATAAAAAACACTACTGCCAACACCGCCTATAATTCATTGCGGTTGAATTTCCTATCGGAAATTCACGATTATTTGTTATCTTTGGTTTTACTCGGAAATACACTGCGTGTCTTTCCGTTACGAAACATTATACAACCCGCTAGCTCTAATTAAAACTTAGTCAATAAAAATTTATGAAAAACAATTTAATAACATTTAGCCTAATAATGAATGTACTCATTTCATTTGGTCAAAATCAAATTCAATATGAGAAAGGAAAACTATTTTCGGAAAATCAAATAGGAATCGATAAATTTTATTTTGTTCATCAAACCTTTGCTGATGCCTTTTATATGACTGATTTATATAAGCAGTTGACCGATGACGAAATGTATTCAATTTTAAATAACGCATATCATTCAGTTACAAAAGATGAAAAAGTGTTAGTTAAAATAGCTCAAAACAAAGGACCAGATGCCCGATTAGCCTTCAATTTTATTGGAGACACGGAAAAACTTGGAAATATTCTAGTGCTTGCAACCAATTTTAATAATAAAAGCCGTGTTTTTGAAGAAGAAGTTGACTCAGAACAATCAATCTATAGGTGGTATAAAATTGAAAAGGGAAAATTGGTTTATCGAAAAGATTTATATTCAAAAAAAGCAGAAAAAGAAAACCGAAAAAAAAATTCACACTCCTTAATCGGAATGTATCTATTCGATGACAATTTTGAGAATGATAATAAAGTAAAACCACTTATTGATAAGTTGCTAGCGTCTGATAAAGAAGACTTGGACAAACTTTATGGATATTTATATCTGGGAGAATATTGGCTAATGAATAACAACTTAAAAAAAGCGGAAGAATCTGTTCTAAAACTTGAAGAGTTAATTAATAACAATAAATCTATACCAAAGGGTTATTCTTTAATTGCAAATATGGCTAATACGGAATTAGAGATGATGAAAAGATTCAATAACTAGAGCTAACAACGTGTATAATTAATTGCTTGGTACAAGTCTACTAGGAAAATTCTACGGATTTTCCTACGGTTCGTTTCTTTTTGCTAATTTAGTTGTTTAACCATACACCAACCGTTGGCGCGCATTAAAAAAAACTGAATTGACTGAAAAGAAAATAATTGGACATTTAATACGATTTGGACTTGCGTTAAGAAAAATCCATTTCTCGCAAATAAGTAAATGGGCTGACAAGAAAATTGAAAAAGGGAAAGAAGAAAGTATTTATTTTGACTTATCCTTTGCAAAATCGAATAATGAAGTTATTGAATTATTAACCAAGAAGATTGAATGGAATTTCAAATCTTCTGAAATTAGAAATTTATTGCTTGGATATTATAATGAGTATTTGAAAGCGGACAATTCAAAATGGAAAGAAATTGAAAAGGAACTGATTGATTTATTTAATTATTTCGAATATGAGAATGGAAATGAACGAGCAGATGACTTTCTTTATTACTTAATTGATGACTATAACTTGAGAAATGAAGGATTTAGAGGTTCACTCAAAATGCCTGATTATCTAACCGAGAACTTATCTGAATTTGATAACTATCAGGAATTACAAGAATTGCTGAAAAAGAATGAGATTATTGGATTTGAAATATTAAAAACGACACACCAACAACGTATATAAAAAATAGCGACAATGTTGGTTAATTGGAAAATTCGTTTCCACAAAAAACACTATATTTAAACTGAAAAGTAAACGGTAAAAAGCCCGTTATTTTTCATATACAACCCGTTGTACACAATATACCCACTAAATAAAAATTGAGTAATATTTAAAATGCCTACTAACCAAAAAACAAAACGAATCTTAGTTCCAATATTAATCATCGTTTTGATTTATTCTGTTTTCAAAACGATAAATACGAGCAAAAAAGAAAAGCAGTTAGAATTTGAATACAATTATACTATCGGAGAAATTACTGACCATAAAATTTTCGGATTAGCAGAATCGTATTATATCTATTACAAATACAATGTGAACGGAATTGAATACTCAAAATCCGTGAATAATAGTTTTAATTATTCAGACTGTGAAAGAACACGGAGTTGTATAGGTTTGAAACACGTAGTCTTTTATAACATAGATAATCCTGAGGATGCTTTTATGGATTTTGATCTTACGGAATTAGAAATGAATAAAAGAAATATTCAACGGAAAAACATAAATGAACGGATTAAAGAACTTAAAATTGAATAAAAATACTGTGTACAACACTGTATAAACTTCAAAACGGCTGAAATTCCTATCGGAATTTCACGCTTATTTACTAAATTCGTTGTTTAGCCGAAAAATCCTATCGGATTTATCCGCAACGCAATCATAGCCAAAACCGTTATACAAAATTTAAAAACGATGAAATGCCCCAAATGTAATTCGGATATTCAAACTGAAAATATAAATATCCAAACTGACATTGCTCAATGCAAAAAATGTCAAAACATATTCAAAATATCGGAAAACATTGAAAACTACGTTGATGATGGTTTCAATGTGAATGATACACCGAATGGAACTTGGATTAAAACAGACTTTAACAATACAATCATAGGAGCAACAACTCGCTCACCAATAGCATTTTTTTTAGTCCCTTTTATGCTAGTTTGGTCTGGAGGATCAATTGGTGGAATTTATGGAAGTCAACTTGCAAGTGGAGAGTTTGATCTATTTCAATCCTTGTTTGGAATACCTTTTTTAATAGGCTCAATTATCTTTTGGAGTTTGACTCTTATGGCTATTTGGGGAAAAGTGGAACTAACGCTTGATAATCAAGGCGGAAAAATTTTTACTGGAATTGGAAATATCGGATTGAACAAAACATTTTTGTGGAGTGACATTTCAAATTTGAAAGAAAAACAAGTGAATTTTCGTTATCCAGGCAGCCAAGGAAGCAGTTTGGTATTTGGAGGAAAGAAAAGAATTTCATTTGGTTCTGGACTAAAAGAAGCAAGACGCTATTATCTGATTAAAGCAATTAAAAGTACAATGAAGAAAAACAACTGGAAATAAAACTTTGTATAACAACGTATAACGTTCATAACGGCTGAAATTCCTATCGGAATTTCACGCTTATTTGTTATATTTGGTTCTTAACGGAAAAGTACTACGTGTCTTTCCCGCTACAAAACGTTATACAACCCGTTAGCAAACATTAAAAAATAAATGGTTGAAAAGTTAATACCTGAAATATCTAATTGCATTGTATGCAAAGAACATCTACCACTTGGCCCAAAACCAATATTTGCAGTACACCCCAAAAGTAAAATAATCATTATTGGACAAGCTCCTGGATCTGTAGTTCATAAAACAGGAATACCTTGGGATGATAAAAGTGGAGAAAATTTAAGAAATTGGATGGATATTAAAAAAGAAAAATTTTATAATTCCAAAAAAATTGCAATAATCCCAATGGGGTTTTGCTATCCAGGAAAGGGTAAAACTGGTGATTTACCTCCAAGAAAAGAATGTGCTCCATTATGGCATACTAAACTTTTAAGTGATTTAAAAGAAATTGAATTAATACTATTAATTGGTAAATATGCACAAGATTATTACTTAAAAGAGATTTCGAAAAAAACATTAACAGAAACTGTTAAAGCATATAGTGAATACTTGCCGAAATATTTTGTTCTTCCACACCCATCTCCTAGAAATAATATTTGGCAGGCAAAAAATGAGTGGTTTAAACAATTAGTAATACCAGAATTACAAAGAGAAATACTACGGATATTAAAATAAACGTTTGCTAACACTGAATAAAAATAATAGCGGTTTTAGTGCTAAAATCAAAGTCAGTATCTATAAAAAAGTTTAGTGACAAACTTAAAGGTAATCACCTTTAAATTCGTTACGAAACGTTATACAACTCGTTAGCACAAATATGGTATGATAAAGAGACATAGTTTACACTTTTTAGGTATCTTTAATGAAACACAATTAAGAAATAAATAAAAGTCAATAAGGTTAGAAACCAATTTAGTGTAAAGTCTAATCTTTAACTTGTGTAAACCTTGTATCTTAACGAACATTATGACAAACCACTAACCAATGATAAAATTCTTTAGAAAAATCAGATACGACCTTTTGGAGAAAAACAAAACTGGAAAGTATTTGAAATATGCCATAGGCGAAATTATACTCGTAGTAATTGGAATATTGCTTGCACTTCAAATCAATACTTGGAATACCGAACGGATTTCCGATAAAAAAATGATAACCTATTTGGATAATTTAAAAGATGATTTAAAATCTGATACTCTTGCATTTAGCCATAGAATTAATTTTTACAAAGATTTTTTAGAAAATAAGAAAAAGCTGTTATCTCTTTCTCATTTTGAGAACATACCCACTGATAGTCTGGAGAATATATTTTTCCCAACCTATGGAAATTATGAAATAAATACGACTACATTTACTAAAATTAGCAATTTAGGAATTTCTGAAATATCAAAAAACGATAATCTCTCCAGAAAAATTTATGAATACTACACATCTAAACTAAAGTATTTCAATTCATTTATTAACTGGGAAATTGAGCAAACACACAATGAAGCAAATTATTGGTTCAATAATCAAGATGAATATGAGTTGTCAAATTTTTTTGAGTTTCCGCAATTTCAAGATGTAAATACCAATAGACAAAACCTCATAAAACTAATTTCAAATCCAAAAGGAAGAAATTATTTAATTTCTGATTATGAAAGAAAACAAAGAGTGCTATCAGTTTACCAGGATATAAAAAAGAGAGCAGATTCATTAATTCTCGGTATTGAAAATGAATTGATAAATAAGTAAAAATAACGAAAGCACAACAACGTATAACGTTCATAACAGTTGAAGTGTACGATAGAATATTAATGGTTTTAAGAAGCTTTTAAACTTAATTGAATAGTTTGTAACTTTAAAGCTGTTATGAATGTTATGCAAACCGTTGGCAGTAAGTTTGACCCGTCCTGAAATATGTATACACTAAACAACATTTTAAAAATTAAAAGAGATTTTGGAGAGTTTGATAAAATCGGATTCACTTTCTGATATCTTAATGTGAATAAAAAAGAACGGATTTTAATAGAAAAAGAATTATCGGATTTGGTTATAAAAGTTAATGAAATTAAAACCCATATTTATGTTATCACATTTCCATTGACAAAAGAAATCAATCCTGAAAGAATAAAACACCTTAATAACAAAATGGAATTAAATAACTCCAAATATGGAATTTTTGTTTTGTTTACAACTAATTATGACCATGCAGGATTCAGGCTTCCCAAAGAAATAAAAGGTTTTTACCAAATAGTTGGTGGAGAATTTGATTGCTCTATGATTATTATAGAAAAAGATAAGTGACTTCTAACTCTAATGGAATAATAAACTAAATAAAAATCGGAGCAGAAAACATTAATCTGATTAATAAACCAATTGCCAACAAGCTAATGAAGCTTCCGAACTCAAAATTAAGACAAGGAAATAGAACAAAATATTCTCGTCAATAAAGTACTAACCGTTTGTAACTATTAAAAATTATCAAGATAAATTAATATAACTAAATATTTAGTTTAAACTAAATATTTAGTTATATTTGTTATTTACTTAATATCTAATTTTATGAAGTATTTCCTTTTAACTATAGTTTTTTTATCGTGTAGCTTGTTTACAGAAGCTCAAACAACAAAATATTTTAAACATCTTGTTTTTCGTGAAACACCTTATTCTAAAACAGAAGGAAGAATAACCCTATCAGAAGACGAAAGTAAAAATACCAATCACTTTAAATTAAGTTATGACACATCTAATAGGCTAATTCTTATTGAATATCTATACAAGAACAGCCTTATTAACTTAAATAGAAGTGGTATTCTTGATGGTAAAAGAGCGTTGGCTTCAAAAACTAAAATAGATTATACAAAAAACACAGAAACACGAATATTTTTTGATGTTGATAATAAACCAGTATCGAATGGAATGGGGGTATTTAAAGAAGTGTATTTATATAATAAAAAAGGAAAAAGAATTGGTTTAAAGTTTTATAACAAAAATGATGAGCCTATAAATAATAGCTGGAATATTTTTGAATATACGTGGAAACACGTTAATAACAATTCTGTATTAGAAACAAGAAAAGATGTAAATGGAGTAAATGTAACTATGCGACCTTATTATAAGTTTTATAACGTGCTATACAAATTTAATGATAAAGGATTATTACTCTCAATGAATAATGTAGATAAGAGATTGAAATTAACAAATGATGAAACTGGAATAGCTATAGATAAAGCAACGTATGATGAGGAAAAAAATCTTACTAATTTTAAGTTTCTTAACGCTGAAAATAAACCGGCTGTTGGTTCTTTTTTGGGAACAGCTGGTGGTTTTGCAACCTATGACGATAGTGGAAATTGTTTAAAATATGCGACAGTTGGTTTAGATGGAAACTATAAAGTTGATAAAAGAAGTAATGATGCTTATTCAAAATATAAGTTTGATAGTATTGGTAATTTAGTAGAACGAAGTAATTATGATATAGATAACAAAATACATAAGAGAAGAGGAATTACAAGCGTAAAATATATTTATGGTAAAGATAATCCAGAACAGCATTTAAAAACCGAATTATACCATACAATACCAAATAAAAAGGTTGAGGACTCTATTCTTAAAAATCTCAATAACCGAATTAGAAAGGAAAAGTTAACAGAAGATTTTAATCAATTATTAGAAACACTAAAAGAACATCCCTCACAGTTTGAATTTATTGATAAAGTTTCTTATGAGAAGCTTGTAAAGGTTCAACGAGATAAATTAAAAGATTCTATGACTGTTATGGACTTTTATCAAGTAACGTCTCCAATAGTTGCAAGTTTAGGCTGTTTACACACACGAATAGTCGATACTCGCTTTTTCAGAACACCATATAAGTATTGGTTACCATTAATTGTATGGTTTGAAAATGAAAAAATGTATGCAATAAACAATCGTGTCGAAAATATTGAAATGAATACAGGTTCTGAAATATTAGAAATTAACGGAATCTCATCGAGTGAAATTTTGAAAACTTTAAAATCAACAATTTCTGCTGATGTTTTTAATCAAAATTTTTATAGAGGAGATTTGAATGTGAATTTTTTATATTACTACCATAGTTATTTTGGTTTTGAACCTGAATATAAAATAAAATTTAAACCTTACAATTCTGAAAAAATAATTACAACATCATTTCTTATTGATGAGCCCGCTCCTAGTTACAAAGTAGAACTAAATAATAAGCCAAGATTAGGCATAGAGATTAATAAAGAAAATAAAACTGCTATAATCAAGATTAAGAATTTTAGCTATTTCCCAAGAGGTAGACAAAATATCGATTTTTTCAAGGAGACGATAGATACTTATATGAAAAAGATAAAAGATAAAAATATAAGTAAAGTGGCGTTTGATTTAAGAGGGAATAGAGGAGGAAACCCAGAATGCACAGAATATATATTATCTTATATTATTGATAAAGAAGTTAATTTTTATGAGAATAATGACTTCAATACCGTAAAACCAAAAACAACTAATAATATTAGTAATGCAAATATTTATATGCTTACAGATGGTCGTTGTGCATCTGCAACAACACAAATGTTAGCGGTTATAAAATATAATCAGTTAGCAACCATAGTAGGAGAAGAAACAGGAGGCACTTACAGTACGCATCCAGGTAGAGGAGTAAAGCCTTTAAAAAACACAAAGCTTGGTTTGCAAATAGGTACAGAAAGGGGATCTGTAAATGTTCCCCAATTACCATTAAACAAAGGTATTATTCCAGATAAAAATATTAAGATAGAGCTATTTGATATAATAAATGGCTATGACCCATTATTGAACTATATTTTGAAAGAATAGACAATTAAATTTAAAGCCAGTTGCCAACACCGTATATAATTTATTGCTAGTTCTTGCTACTTACGAATCCCGAAGCTTCGGGACTCGCGAATTTTCTATTCGATTTTTATTTGATATATTTAGTGCTTA
>JASFZG010000204.1:0-12046 GCA_046055745.1 Flavobacteriaceae bacterium
TATTGTTGGGCAGAATTTAGGTTTTGACAATAATATAATGGGAGCGGAATACCATCGTCTAGGAATTGAAAATCCACTGCCAAATTATAAGGTTTTAGATACCTGTACCGAAGTTACCGCAAGTATGTGTAAGATTCCTGGAGGTAGAGGTGGAAAGTTTAAGCTTCCAACCCTTTCAGAACTTCATAATTATCTTTTTAATCAACCGTTTAGTGAGGCTCATAATGCTACAGCCGATGTAGAAGCTACTACCCGTTGTTTTTTGGAATTGGTTAGAAAAAAAATGTTTACTGCAAAACAATTGGATGTTCAACCCGATTATTTTGAAACTTTCAAAGAAAAAAACCCTGCACCTTTTGAACTGATAGGCTTAAAGCATGTAAGCTTAAAAAAGGCTTCGGAAAAAATTCAGAAGGAAATAGAATCTCTTGCAAATGAAGAAATATCTTTAGATAAGATTGATGAAAATATTGCTGGTTTAGAGGAAGTTTCATTTGCTCATTTACATAACCATTCTAAGTTTTCTGTTCTTCAGGCAACATCGAGTACTCAAGATTTAATCAATGCTGCGGTTGAAGATGAAATGCCTGCGGTAGCACTTACCGATTCTGGAAATATGATGGGTGCTTTTCATTTTGTAAGAGATGTGAATAATCATAATAAGAATCTTTCTGAAGAAGATTCAAATAAAAAATTAAAAGCAGTTATTGGGTGTGAATTTTTTGTTTGTGAAGATCATTTAAACAAAAATCATAAAGACAATGGTTATCAAATTGTTCTCTTAGCCAAGAATAAAAATGGGTATCATAATCTAGCAAAAATGTCTTCTATTGCCTTTACGGAAGGGTTTTATTACGTGCCAAGAATTGATAGAAACATCATTGAGCAGTACAAAGAAGACATCATTGTTCTTACAGGAAGTTTGTATGGTGAAGTGCCTGGGAAAATTTTGAATATTGGAGAGAAACAAGCTGAAGAAGCTTTGATTTGGTGGAAAGAAACTTTTAAAGATGATTTATATGTAGAGGTTTCACGACACAATCAAGAAGATGAAAAAAGGGTGAACACGGTGTTAATTCCAATGGCGAAAAAATACAATGTAAAAATTATTGCGAGTAACAATACCTATTATATAGAAAAGGAAGATGCCAATGCACACGACATTTTATTATGTGTAAAAGATGGTGAAAAACAAGCAACCCCTATTGGTCGTGGTCGTGGTTACCGTTATGGACTTCCGAATCAAGAATATTATTTTAAGTCTCAATCTGAAATGAAATCAATTTTCAAGGATCTTCCTGAAGCGATTTCAAATATTTCAGAAATTATCGATAAAATTGAAGACTACACTTTAGCTAGAGATGTTTTACTACCTAAGTTTGATATTCCTGAAGAATTTCAGAGCAAGGAAGATGAAAATGATGGTGGAAAACGAGGAGAGAATGCTTTTTTAAAACATCTTACTTTCGAAGGAGCTAAAAAACGATATGGAGATCTTACCGATGAAATTAAAGAACGCCTCGATTTTGAGTTGGAAGTTATTGCCAATACTGGATATCCTGGGTACTTTTTAATTGTACAAGATTTTATTGCTGAAGCTAGAAATATGGATGTTTCAGTAGGACCTGGAAGGGGGTCTGCAGCGGGTTCTGTAGTGGCGTATTGTCTTTGGATTACAAATATTGATCCAATGAAATACAACTTGCTTTTTGAGCGTTTTTTAAATCCAGAACGTGTGAGTATGCCTGATATCGATATTGATTTTGATGATGAAGGAAGGGGAAGAGTAATGGATTATGTGATTGAAAAATACGGAAAAAATCAAGTAGCACAAATTATTACTTACGGTACAATGGCAGCAAAATCATCTATTCGTGATACTGCTCGTGTGTTGGATTTACCTTTGCATAGCGCCGATAGAATTTCAAAGCTTATTCCAAATATGACCAAATTAAAAAAGATATTTGGTTATAGTGATGCTGAATTACGCAGTAAATTTAGAAGTGACGAAGTACCAAAAGTAAACGAACTGCTAACTTTAGCTGAAGGAGATGATCTAGAAGCGGAAACCATAAATCAAGCAAGAATATTAGAAGGATCGGTTCGGAATGTGGGAACGCATGCTTGTGGGGTGATTATTACGCCTTCAGATATTACTAATTTTGTTCCGGTGGCAACTGCGAAAGATTCCGATATGTATGTTACCCAATTTGATAACTCGGTGGTGGAAAGTGCAGGTTTGTTGAAAATGGATTTCTTGGGATTAAAAACGTTGACCTTAATTAAGGACACCGTTAAATTGGTGAAATTAAAACATAATGTAGATTTAGATCCAGATGTTTTTCCGTTGGATGATAAAAAGACGTTTGAATTGTTTCAGAAAGGAGAAACTGTTGGGATATTTCAGTATGAATCTGCTGGAATGCAAAAATATTTAAAGGATTTAAAACCTACTGTTTTCGATGATTTAATTGCGATGAACGCCTTGTACCGTCCAGGTCCAATTGAATATATTCCAAGTTTTGTAAGGCGTAAAAACGGAGAGGAAGAAATCGAATATGACCTTCCTGCAATGGAAGAATATCTAAAAGAAACCTACGGAATTACCGTCTATCAAGAGCAAGTGATGCTGCTTTCGCAAAAACTTGCCGATTTTACCAAAGGTGAAGCCGATGTACTTCGGAAAGCAATGGGAAAAAAGCAAATTGCCGTGCTTGATAAAATGAAGCCTAAGTTTTTAGAACAGGCAATGGCAAAAGGTCATGAAGAGGAAAAATTAGAGAAAATTTGGAAAGATTGGGAAGCATTTGCAAGTTATGCATTCAATAAATCGCATTCTACTTGTTATGCTTGGATTGCTTATCAAACCGCATATTTAAAAGCACATTATCCTGCGGAATATATGGCAGCGGTACTTTCAAATAATATGAACGATATTAAACAAGTAAGTTTCTTTATGGAAGAATGTCGCCGTATGGGAATGGTGGTTTTAGGTCCAGATGTTAACGAATCTTACTATAAATTTACCGTAAATAACGAAGGCGCAATCCGTTTTGGAATGGGTGCTATTAAAGGAGTTGGAGGAAACGCAGTGGCAACTATTGTTGAAAACAGGAAAGATGGAAAGTATAAATCGGTTTTTGATTTAGCCAAACGGATTGACTTAAGATCTGCAAACAAAAAAGCATTTGAAGGCTTAGCATTAGCAGGAGGTTTTGATGGTTTTGATTCCCACAGAGCACAATACCTTCATCCTGATGAAAAAGGAATATTATTTATTGAAAAAGTTCTTCGGTTTGCTTCTAAATTTCAGGAATCTCAGAACAGTGATCAGTTAGATATGTTTGGAGCTTCTGCGGAAGTTCAAATCCCAGAACCAGAAGTTCCGCCTTGTGAGGAATGGGGGACTTTAAAGAAATTGAAGCAAGAAAAGGAAGTTGTAGGGATTTATATTTCAGGTCACCCTTTAGATGATTTTAAAACTGAAATCACGAGGTTTTGTAATTGCTCTGCTTCAGATTTTAATAATTTAGAAGACTTTATTAATCGTGAAATGTGTTTCGGCGGAATGGTAGGAGATGTTCAGCATCGAGAAACCAAAATGGGAAAAGGATGGGCATTGTTCACAGTAGAAGATTATAATGAAAGTTTTGAATTCAGGATATTTGGCGAACAATATTTAAAGTTTCGGCATTTCTTAGTTCCGAATTCTTTCATATTTATGAGGGCATTGGTGCGAGAAGGCTGGATGAATAAGGAAACACAAAAAAAAGGCGAACCTAGACTTCAGTTTAACAGTATGCAAATGTTGCAAGAAGTAATGGATAGTCAAGCGAAAAAGTTGACCATTAATATTTCTATTGATGATTTAAAGGAAGAAATCTTGAATGAATTACGAAATATTATTAAGGATAATAGTGGAGATAAACATTTGAAAATAGTAGTTTATGATACTGAAGAAAAAGTAAAAATTGAAATGCCAAGCAAAAAGTTTAAAGTAGCTATTTCTAATAAATTATTAAAGCAATTAGAAAAAGAACAAATAAATTATAAACTTAATTAAAGGATTTTTGAAGGTTTGAAACTATAAAAAAAGACAATACAATCATTTATTTTTCTAATGAAGGGATTGTAAGTTTCAACTAAAATATTGACTACATTTGCATAACATTTAAAAATTTATATTATGGCATTAGAAATAACAGATAAAACGTTTGAAGAGACTGTGTTAAAAAGCGACAAACCAGTATTAGTTGATTTTTGGGCAGCATGGTGTGGACCTTGTAGAATGGTTGGACCTATCATTGAAGAAATTAGTAACGATTACGAAGGTAAAGCAGTAGTTGGAAAAATTGATGTAGATGCAAATCAAGAGTTTGCAGCTAAATTTGGAGTAAGAAATATCCCTACAGTTTTAGTGTTTCAAAACGGAGAAGTTGTTGGAAGACAAGTAGGAGTAGCTCCTAAAAATGTTTACGAAGAAGCATTAGATTCTTTACTTTCATAAAAAGTAACAACATAAATTTGAAAAAGGTTTGCTATATGGCAAACCTTTTTTATTTTAGACGAAATGGATATACGAAAAGAAATAAACGAAATCACAGGGTTTAATAACCTAGAACTACTTGCGCATCAAGTGGTAGAAGGGTTTATTTCTGGATTGCATAAGAGTCCGTTTCACGGGTTTTCAGCAGAATTTGCCGAACATAAAATCTACAATCAAGGCGAAAGCACCAAACATATAGATTGGAAGCTTTTTGCTAAAACTGATAAGCTTTATACCAAACGTTACGAGGAAGAAACCAATTTACGTTGTCATTTAATTATAGACAATAGTAGCTCGATGCATTATCCTGAATTAAAAGATTATTCAATTAATTCCTTAAACAAAATAGGTTTTTCTGTATTGGCATCCGCAGCAATAATGAATTTACTGAAGCGTCAAAGAGACGCTGTGGGTTTGAGTATTTATAGTGATAACTACGAATATTATAGCAATGAAAAAGGAAGTGAACGTCATCATCAAATGTTATTAGGAAAGCTGAATGAAACCTTACTTCATTCAAAACAAAACATAGGAACTAAAACCTATACGTATCTACACGAAATTGCTGATAAAATTAAAAGACGTTCCATGATCTTTTTATTTACCGATATGTTTCAGAGTGATCAAGAGGAAGAGAAACTATTTGAAGCCCTTCAGCATTTAAAGTACAACAAGCATGAAGTGATTTTATTTCATACCTACGATAAAGAAACTGAAGTGGAATTTGATTTTTCCAACCGACCAAAGCGATTTATTGATGTTGAAACTGGAGAGCACGTAAACTTATATGCAGACAATATTAAGAAGAATTACGAAGAAGCGGTGCAGAATTACTTTTCAGAATTAAAAATACGATGCGGTCAATACCGAATTAAGTATGTTCCTGTAGCTGTTAAAAAAGATTTTAATACAATTTTGACCACGTATCTAGTGGAGCGTCAAAAGTTTGTGTAAATATTAAAATATTCCTGATAATTTTAATAAAAATAGTTTGTCAAATTAAATAGGAGGTGTATATTTGCCCTCGCTAATAAGCAATAAGTTATTATTGTAAGCACGGTCTGGTAGTTCAGTTGGTTAGAATACCTGCCTGTCACGCAGGGGGTCGCGAGTTCGAGTCTCGTCCAGACCGCAATTAAAATGTTGTGTTGTTACCGTAAGCATTTAAAACGCAAGCGGTTAACTAATGAAAAGCTTTCCTAATTGGAAGGCTTTCTTGTTTTAAGGAAGTTTTTAATCTACATATAATTTTTAAGAGCCATATACTGGATCAAATCACAAAGTTGTTAGATATTAAGATTTTTTTTAAAATATTTCTAAATAAAACTATTCCAATTTCTTACCACACCCCAAACAAACAATCCCAAAAAGATAAAGGAAATTAAAAGTTTCATAAAAGTAGAAGCTAGAAACCCTAAAAAGGAGCCAAATGCAGCTTTTAATGCTTGTTTACTTTCGGTTTTATTAAAGACCAATTCTCCAATAAAAGCGCCTATAAAAGGACCAATTAAAAAACTAAAAGGAATAGGAGTAATCAAACCTACAATTAATCCAATAATAGCTCCATAAGCTCCTGATTTACTGCCGCCAAATTTTTTAGTGCTAATGGCTGGCATCATATAATCTAAGATAAACATCCCAAAAGCAATTACAAAAGTGATTCCTATAAACCAATAGTTGGTGTTGATTGCTTCGGTTAATTCTAAAAGGAGCAGTCCAATCCATCCAATAGGCGGTCCAGGTAGCACAGGTAAAACACTTCCTATAATGCCAACTACACATAAAATTAATCCGAAAAATATTAATATGATATCCATTTTATTTTGAAATCAATAAATCCAATTTTTTTCACTGATTAATTCAATGTTATAATTTGCCATTGTGCTATAAAATTCATCTAAATTTTCAATAATCTTTTTTGGAATAATTAAAGATTGTTTTTGATAAGTATCTAAGAAAAAATAATCTTGTATTTCGATTAGTTTTTCTAATTCAGATGAATTTATTTTACTCTCAGAACCTTTGTCACTTGCAAAAATATAGTCTGGTTTAAATTCTAAAATGGACAATACTCCAATTCTATTAGTATAGTTTTCCTTAATAAATTTGATATAATAATTTTTAGTTCTTCTTTTCGAATAAATAGGGTAAAAAACAAACCATAAAGCTCCAATAATAATAAAAACAATAGCTGTAGTATAATTCTGTTTGTATAAAAAAGAAGTTGCAAAAAGAATGTAAATAATAGGAATAAGAACTCTGGATCTTAATAGCTTCTTTTTTTGTAATTCTGATGTTGAATTTCGATAAAGTAAATTTATTAAGAAATCGTTTTCATCTAAAGAATATTGAAATTTCATATTAATATTGAATGCTGTTTTGGCGAAGACAAACAACATTTGTTAAAACTTTATAACTAATAAATTAGTTTAAACTAATTTATTAGTTATATTTGACGACGCTATTAAATTTATTGGTTTTGTTATTTGAAACCGTTGTACTGAGTTTACATAAGTATTAATTTGGGATCTAAATAAATTAATACTTATGTAGTAATCAAGCTAAAAAAAAGAATTATGAAAAAATTATTAAATTTTAAAAGAGAAAATGTCTACCAACCATTAATTATTTATTCATTTATTTTTTTAATGTTACAAAGCTTTTCCTACGGTCAGGAACCTCAAACTTCGGAAAAGTCAGAAAGTAAATTGATAAAAAAAATCAATGCTGTTCAACGACAAATAATGGTACAAGGAAATATTAGTGAAGAAGAAGAACTGGCAATGTCAAGTTTATGCAGTCTTATTAGCGATGATGACTTTGATGATTATGGTCGTGATGATGCGATTATATTTAAAGATGTAGAAAATGCACCTATTTATAATGGTTGTGAAGGACTTTCTGAAGAAGAAACCAAAAAATGTTTTAATAAAAGTATATCAAAATTTATAAAACAAGAGTTCAACGCAAGCATCGCTAATGCGTTAGATGTTTCAAAACCACAACAAGTAGCAGCCTTTTTTATAATTGATGAGAATGGTAATCTGTCTGGTATGAAAATCCGAGATGCAGAGTTGATAATTCAAGCAGAAATAGGGAGAGTATTTAAAAAAATACCTAAAATGAAGCCAGCTACTCAAGATGGAATTAATGTGCCAGTATTGTGTTCAGTTTTAGTAACCTATGGTGCAGAATTAAAAATTGAACTTGTGTACATTCCTGAAGGGAATATTAAAAATTAAAAAGTCTAGATTACACTAGACTAGCCAAGAACATATTATGAAACAACTAACAAAAGCAGAAGAAGACATTATGCAAATTCTATGGAAACTAGAAGAAGCAAATGTAGCGACTATGGTCGAAGAATTTCCAGAGCCGAAACCAGCTAATAATACGGTTTCGACCATTGTTCGGATTTTGGAAAGCAAGGGATTTGTAAATTATAGAAAACAAGGAAGAGGGCATATTTATTTTCCAATTATAAGTAAGGAGGAATACAGTAATAGTTCTATTCAGAAATTAAAAGATGGCTATTTTCAAGGCTCGTTTAAAAGTATGGTTTCTTTCTTTATGAAGAAAAACGATATTAGTACCAAAGAATTGGAATCAATTTTGCAAGAGATTAACAAAAAGGAAAAATAATGATACATTATATTTTACAGATAATCGCTTTCCAACTATTGTTTTTAATAGTGTACGATTTGTTTTTAAAAAAAGAATTGTACTTCAATTGGAATCGGGTTTATCTAATTCTAACACCCATTCTAAGTTTTATTTTGCCTTTAATAAAGGTCGATTTTATTCAGAAAAATATTCCTTCAGAATATATAATTCAGTTACCAGCAGTGATTTTAGGAACTAGTTCTAGCAATGAAATGACTACAATTATTTTAGATGAAGTGACTATTTTTGGAAGTTCTGGAATTAGTACAGGAACGATAATTCAACTAATTTGGCTAACGGGAATGTTGGTGAGTTTAGGATTTTTCATATTCAAATTATATAAAATCTATCAACTAAAACGAAATGGAACTATCACAAAAATTAATAAAACAACGATTGTTAGTTTACCAAAGACAGACGCTTCTTTTTCATTTTTAAACACTATATTTTTAGGAGAATCTCTTTCCGAAGAACAAAAAGAAACCATAGTGCTTCACGAAAAAATTCATATAAAAGAAAGACACTCTTTCGACTTACTGTTTTTTGAAGCTATAAAAATTATTTTTTGGTTTAACCCTTTGATGTATGTGTTTCAGAATAAAATGACATTACTTCAAGAGTATATTGCCGACGAGAAAACCGCTTCTGTAAAAGGAAAAAAAGCTTATTACAACAAATTGCTTTCGCAAATATTTCAAACGGAATCAATTTCATTTATCAATACATTTTTCAATCATTCTTTAATCAAAAAACGAATTATTATGTTACAAAAATCAAAATCAAACAGAATCGCAAAGTTTAAGTATCTATTACTACTTCCTATAATTGGAGTAATGTTAGTGTACACTTCCTGTACTCAAGAAACAAGTGCTCAAGGACAATCAAGTCAAATTTCTAAAGCAAGTACATCATCCGAGAGTGATATTATAAAAAATATCGAAGCTTTAATAAAATCTATTGAAGTAAAAGGAAATATGACGGAGGAAGAAGATAATGCGTTAAAGGCTTTAGTTGTTCTTTTCGATGGGAATAAATTGGAAAATCATTATTATGATGAGACTAAAGTTAAAGATTTACTTTACTTACCATTTGGGACCATTGAGAAAGTGCCCACTTATCCAGGTTGTACAGGAACCAACGAAGAGCTTAAAAAATGTATGACTAAAATGATTACTACATTTGTAATGAATGAATTTAATATAGAAACTACATCAAATCTTGGTTTAACAGGAAAACAACGAATATCTGTACAGTTTAAAATAGATAGATTTGGAAATATAGTAAACGTAAGAGCAAGAGCACCGCATCCATCTTTGGAAGCTGAAGCCCTTAGAGTAGTTTCAAAATTACCAAAAATGGAACCTGGGAAACAAGATGGAAAAACTGTTGGAGTTTTGTATTCGCTACCTATAATATTTAAAATTGAAGAATAAATTATTTTTATTATTTACTGTATTATTTTTATCAAAAGCCGAAGCTCAAAACACTTCGGTTTTGGTTATTGGTGATAGTTTTTATAATTTAGGGAGTTATAGCAAGGCGATTTTACAGTATAATCAGGCTTCAGAAAATGAAAATATCAACTTTAAACTTGCCAAAAGTTATGAAGCTATAGGAAATAACCCAAAGGCAATTCAATATTATAAAAAAGTACTCTCCTCCAATTCTAATGCAACTCAAGCTTCATATAATTATGCGAAATTGCTTTTTAAAATCGCTAATTTAAAGGAAGCAGATAGTGTTTTTAAAGCTCTTTCAATTGAAAACCCTAGCAATCCAAATTTCATATATCAACGAGGTTTAATTAAAGAACGACAAAAAGATTCTACTGCAATTTCTTTCTTTCAAAAAACATATAAAATAGATTCAAATCATATTAATTCAGTTTATAAAATTGCAAAAATTAAATTAGAAAAGAGAAAGTTTTTAGAAGCAAAACCATTTATTGAAAAAGGCCTTGAAGTAGATTCTAAGAGCATTCGTTTTTTGACTTTAAAGGCACTAAACAGCTATTATACCAAGAATTATCATCAAGCAATTAAAGATTATAACTTATTATTAAAACTAGGAAAGAACGATGAAAAGCTACATATTAATTTAGCCGATAGTTATTTTAAAGTGCTTGCTATCGAAAAAGCAATTGATCAATATTCGATATTAATCAATGAATTTGATGATAAAAATGAGACTTATCATTATAATTTGGGTATTTGCTATTCCGGTTTACACTATAATATAAAGGCGATCAAGGAGTTTGAATTAACAATTGCATTAAAATTCGCGCCTTTAGATAATGAGTATTATGCCATTTCTAGAGCCTATAAATATGAAGGAAATAATAAACAGGAAATTAATATGCTTAAAAAAGCAATTTTAGAAAATCCAAATGATGAAATGTTACAGTACCTTTTGATAATAGCGTATGATCGTTTTTATGATGATAAAAAAGTAGTGCTGAATCATTATGAGAAATATTTAAAAAGGTTTGGCAAAACTGGAAAAATGAGAGAAATAGCAAAAAACAGAGTGAGTGAATTGAAAAAAGAAATTCATTTCGAAGACTAATTTTTTATTCAAGTAAGAATGATTATTTTTATAGAATGAAAAAGAGCATTTTATTATTAGTATTCTTTATTTTTTTAATTACTTCCCCAAAATTATTTTCACAAGAAATAAATTGGCTAACCATAGAAGAAGCTGAAATAGCCAATAAAACAACACCTAAAAAAATCATCATCGACGTTTACACCGATTGGTGTGGCTGGTGTAAAAGAATGGATGCAACTACATTCACTAATAAAGAAGTGGTGACTTATCTTAATCAAAAGTATTATTGTGTAAAATTAGATGGTGAGGATAAAGGTGAAATTTATTTTAAAGGAACCGCATTCAATTTTGTAGATCAAGGAAGAAGAGGCTATCACGAATTAGCAGCAGGGTTTTTAAAAGGAAAAATGAGCTATCCGAACATCGTTTTTTTAAATGAAGATTTAGATATTTTGCAAGCCTTACCAGGTTTTAGAACTGCTGAAGAATTACTTCCTATTTTAAAGTTTCTAGGCGATGATATTTATAAAGATACCAATTGGACTGATTATATGAAAAGTGTTGAAGGTGAAAAATAAAGGATTCAGCATATTATTACTTTTATTAATTTCCTTTGGACTTAGTTCTTGTCAGTTTTTTGAAACCGAAAAAATTTCCTCAGAAACTTTTCTAGAAGAAGAAAAGAAATCTATTAATTGGAAAGAGGTAGATCAATATCCAGTTTTTCAGAATTGCGAAAATGAAACGGAATTACTGTCCCAAAAATCTTGTTTTGAAACTACCTTAATCAATCATTTACACCAATCTATTCAATCTGAAAACACCATAGTTTCAGAAGATATTAACGAAACCATAATTATCGATTTTATAGTAAATGAAAAAGGGATTCTTTCGGTTTCTAATATTAAAATTGACAGTGTTTTAAGAAATCAGCTACCATTATTAGAAAATAAGATTGTTCAAGGGTTAGACTCCTTACAACCCATTGCGCCCGCTTATAAAAGAGGAATTCCTGTAAAAACTACCTTTAAATTACCTATTGTAATTAAGACAAATTCTTAAAGATTGAATTTATAACCAATGGTAAAATCTATTGGGAATTCACCGTTATTTCCTTCAACAACACTCACAATATCACCGTATAAAAAGGTGAGATAACCATTTCCTAATTTATAATCTGCACCAATACCAAAGCTCATTAAGGCACTAAAATTATCTTCAGATGTAATGACGGTACTTATACCATCATCTTCTCCAGATACAAGCCTAGGGATACTTTCAAAAGTATAA
>JASFZG010000205.1:0-3623 GCA_046055745.1 Flavobacteriaceae bacterium
GTTTCTAGTTCGGGTTCAATTTCATGTTCAACTTCAAGTTCAATCCTCAATCCGTTTCCAAACCATCTTCTTTTTTTAATTTCTGAACCAATTTCCCAATAGAAAGTCCTTGAACAATAATAGAAAAAACGACCACTACATAAGTAATTACCAAAAAGAATTCACGGTTCATATCGTCGGTTAGCCCTAAAGCTAATGCAATGGAGATTCCTCCTCGCAATCCGCCCCAAGTCATAATCAACCCTGTTTTCGGCACAAAATCTAATTTCTTTTCAAATAGTTTCACCGGAACTATCAGAGATAAATAACGGCAAATTAACACAATCGGAATTGCTATTAATCCCGCTTTTATATAATTGGTTTCAAATTGTAATACGAGGATTTCCATTCCTATTAAAACAAATAATATCGTGTTTAATAATATATCGATTAGCTCCCAAAATTTATCAACGTAACTTTCGGTAATTTCAGACATTGCAGAGCTTCTTACCGTGTCATTTCCAACAATAAGCCCAGCAGTTACCATTGCCAAAGGAGCCGAAACGTGAATTTTATGCGCGATAGCAGTTCCTGCCATTACAGTTGCCAAAGTGATAATAACTTCCACATCGTAATCGTCAATCGATTTCATTAATTTATAAGTAATCCATCCTAAAAGCATTCCGAATGCAATTCCCCCGAGAACCTCCACACCAAATAATTCTATAATTTCCATTGGATCTACATGACCATCACCACGAACTGCAATATTAAAAATGGTCAAAAACACCACCACTCCTACTCCATCATTAAACAGGGATTCCCCTACAATTTTAGATTTCAATTTTTTAGGAACTCCTGCTTTTTTCAGAATTCCTAAAACCGCAATTGGATCTGTTGGAGAAATTAAAGCTCCAAAAAGCAAGCAGTAGATAAATTCGACTTGAAAACCTACTAATTGTACTCCGTAATACATTCCGATTCCCACTAAAAAAGTAGAAACTAAGGTTCCTAAAGTAGCAAAAACCAAAACGGGCCAACGTTGAATTTTTAGTTGCTCAAAATTAGTATGCAATGCACCCGCAAAAAGCAAGAAACTTAGCATTATATCTAAGAGCACTGTTTTAAAATCAATGTGGTTGATAATATATTTTTCAGCATTTAAGAGTGTTTCGTCAAAGAAACTAAGCACAAAAACTCCCAGTGTAAAAAGGATGGTAATCACCATTAAACCAATGGTAGTTGGTAGTTTTATAAATCGGACATTAATGTATCCAAAAACGGCCGCTAGAACAACCAATTCAGTAATTATAAGAAAGTAATCCATAGTAAATTTTGTTGATTTGCTAATATAGCTTAAAGTGACAATTCTCATAAATTATTTCTTGATTTTCCTTAATTTTACGGTACTAACCAAAATCTTAATTTATGCGATATTTTACCTTCGTATTTTTCATTCTATTTTCAATTTCTTCTTTTTCACAAATACTAAATGTTGAGTCTCTTCGGAAAGTAACCGATACCACCGGATGGTCTGGTTCTGCAGCTATCGATTTCACTTTACAAAGAAGTGTAAACGATTTTTTTATTGTAGCCAACGATATTCACGTTCAATATAAATTAACAAAGCATCTTTTTCTTTTAAAAAACCAGTTGCGTTTTGTGAAAATTGAAGGAGAAAATTTCTCAAATAATGGAATCACACATTTACGTTACAATTACAAATGGAAACCAAAAATTACTCTTGAAGCTTTTTTACAAGGACAATACAATAAAGTTTCTAAAATAGACTCCCGATTACTAGCTGGATTAGGACCTCGTTTCAAGCTTTCAGGATTAGAAAACTACAAATTCTATCTCGGAACTTTAGTAATGTACGAACACGAAGAACTTTCAGACGGAAGTGCAACTTCAAAAGATTTTAGAGGAAGTACCTATCTTTCATTTTCAATGTATCCCAATAATATATTTAGTTTTATTAGCACTACCTATTATCAACCATTATTATCAGATATTGGAGATTACAGAATTGCAAGTGAATCCTCTATGGGTGTAAAAGCATTTAAAAATTTCACACTTAAAGTAACTTACTTGTTCACTTACGATTCTAATCCTGCCGAAGATATTCAGAACTCACAATATCGTTTTGCAACTGGAATATTATATACTTTTAATTAAGCTATTGTTAATTTTTGTAAGCTTTTTTCTTAAACAAAGACTTCTTAGCTATATTTACATCTTGAAGAAATTTTCAATGAAATAATTATGGCAAACGACAACTATTACGATCCAAAAGATCTTCGGAAATTTGGTAACATCACAGAATGGAGTGAAGAACTAGGAACTAAGTTTTTTGATTACTACGGAAAGGTTTTTGAAGAAGGCGCTTTAACTGCTCGTGAAAAATCATTAATTGCCTTGGCAGTTTCTCACGTTGTAAAATGCCCTTATTGCATTGATGCTTATACCAAAGACGGACTTCAAAAAGGAGTTACCAAAGAAGAAATGATGGAAGCCGTTCACGTTGGAGCTGCTATTGAAAGTGGAGCAACACTAGTTCACGGTGTGCAAATGATGAATAAATATAACAAATTAAGCATGTAAGCAGAACACCTGTTTTACGACTACTCCTCCCTGAATTTAAACCAACTTATGTCATTATCTTCCCTTAAAAAACAGAATAAAAAATTAGCTGATGGAAAAGTTCAGCTAGAATTTTTATCTAACGGAATTTTTGCAAATAACGAACTTCCCACCTTCGGAAGAAAAATAATGGAGACTGGACAGTTTCCGTTACGCCCTAAAAAACTGGAAGTATTTCAGATTAATTTGGGTTATATGTGCAATCAAGTTTGTGAACACTGCCACGTGGATGCTGGACCAGATCGGAAAGAAATAATGACTAAAGAAACCATGTTACAGTGTTTGGAAGTTATTAAAAAAACCGAAGCGACTACGCTTGATTTTACGGGAGGTGCTCCAGAAATGAATCCAAATTTTAGATGGTTTGTCGATGAAGCTTCCAAAATAGGAATTAAAGATTTTATCGTTCGGAGTAATTTAACCATTATCAGGTCTAACAAAAAATATTACGATTTACCCGAATTTTTTAAAAGTCATAATGTACACGTAGTGAGTTCTATGCCACATTGGACTCGTGGAAAAACAGACAAACAAAGAGGAAGTGGTGTTTTTGACAAATCCATAAAAGCTTTGCAAGACCTCAACGAAATTGGTTACGGAATACCTAACAGTGATTTAAAACTCGATTTGGTTTACAACCCAAGTGGTGCTTTTTTACCAGGCGATCAAGAAAGTATGGAACGTGATTTTAAAAAGGCTTTATTGGAAGACTTCGGAATTCAATTTCATCAATTATTTTCAATTACCAATTTACCAGTTTCCAGGTTTTTGGATTATTTAATTGCTTCCGATAATTATGAAGATTATATGTACAGTTTGGTCGAAGCATACAATCCTTTGGCGGTAGAAAACGTTATGTGTACCAATACCATTTCGGTAAGTTGGGACGGTTGGTTGTACGATTGTGATTTTAATCAGATGTTAGGATTAAAAGTCGCCAGTAAAGTGAAACACATTTCAGATTATAACGAAGAATTATTAAATAACAGAAACATCATCAT
>JASFZG010000206.1:0-36299 GCA_046055745.1 Flavobacteriaceae bacterium
ATAGGATATCAGTCCTACTACAATGCTCCAGAAGAAATTAGTTTAATGGAAAAATTATTTTTTGATGGATATAGATTGGGTGAAGTAACTTCAGATATCACATTAGTAGAACCAATTTTAAGAGATGCAGATATTGTAACTTTAGATATTGGTGCAATAAAAAGCTCTGATTTGAGTTATAAAAACAGTAGAAGTCCAAATGGATTTGATGGAAGGGAGATTTGTGCTATTGCACGATATGCAGGAATAAGTAATAAGGTGTCTTCATTTGGAGTTTATGAATTAAAAAATTTTAATGATTCTGAAAGTGCAGCAATGTTAATTGCACAAATATTTTGGTATTTTATTGAAGGATATAATTTCAGAATTTTAGATGATAATTTCAGTGATGAATCCTCTTATACTGAGTACAATGTGCCAATAGAAGATGAGGTGTTATTGTTTAAAAAAAGTAATAAAACTGGAAGATGGTGGGTGGAATTACCTTTTATTTCAAATGTTAATAATAAATTAAAAAGACATACGTTATTACCTTGCACTTATGGCGATTATTTGAGTGCTTGCAATCAGGAAATTCCTGAAAGGTGGATGAAAGCCCGCCGAAAGAATGAAGTATAACTAAATTAAACTAAAGAAAATTCGAAGATTTAACGGGTTTTTTAAGAAATATGTTGTTTTTTAAATAATTTATAAATAGGTTTACGCCCTTGAATCTCGATAATTTAACCTAAATACTTATGAAGAAGCTTATTGCATTAACTGCGATTATTGCCATTTTGTATAGTTGTAACTCTGGAGGCGACAGAGGAGAACTTGTTGGAACAAAAGGCAAAGCCTGGCACCCTGAAAAACCATTTGGAATGACACTCGTTCCTGGTGGATCTTTTATAATGGGTAAAGCAGATGACGATTTTGTTGCTGTGAATGATGCTCCCACAAAAACCGTAACAGTACGTTCGTTTTACATGGACGAAACTGAAATTACCAATGCTGAATACCGTCAGTTTATTTATTGGGTTCGTGACTCAACAGTACGTCTTAAGTTGGCTATTTTAGCTGATGAAGTTGGCGCAACTCCTGGAGACGAAGGAATCGGTGAGTTTGCTTTTGTAGATCAAGAAAACGAGGAAATGTCTGCATACGATCAATATATGTATGACAATTATTTTGGTATGGGAGATGATTTCTACGCTGGCAGAAAAATAAATAATGATGTTGATATCCAATGGGATACCGCAAACTACCCAGATGAATATTATTCTGAGGTAATGGATACCATGTATATTCCTGCGGAAGAAGCATATAATGGTCAACGTACTATAGATGTAACTAAGCTTAAATTCCAATATACTTATATGGACATGCAAGCTGCTGCAAAAGATGGAAGTAAAAGAAGAAAAGACTTTATTAAAAAGGAAGAATTAATGATCTATCCAGACACAACAGTTTGGATTAAAGATTATAATTATTCTTATAATGAGCCAATGCATAACGATTACTTTTGGCATCAAGCTTATGGAGATTATCCTGTAGTAGGTGTAAACTGGCATCAAGCAAAAGCTTTTACTGCTTGGAGAACTCTATATAAGAATTCTTACCAAAAATCAAGAAAACGTCAGCATATAAATTCTTTCAGACTTCCTAGTGAAGCAGAATGGGAGTATGCAGCTCGTGGAGGGCTAGAGTCGGCAACCTATCCTTGGGGTGGACCTTACACAAAAAATGATAGAGGATGTTTTATGGCAAACTTTAAGCCATTGCGTGGAGATTACGCTGCAGATCAAGCTTTATACACGGTAGAGGCAAAATCTTATGAGCCAAACGATTATAATCTTTATAATATGGCTGGTAATGTTTCTGAATGGGTTGATTCTTCATACGATCCGGCTTCATATGAATTTAGTTCGAATATGAACCCTAATGTAAATGACCCGAATAACTTACGTAAGGTAGTTCGTGGAGGCTCTTGGAAGGATATAGCATATTTTTTACAGGTAAGCTCTAGAGATTATGAATATGCAGATTCTGCAAGAAGCTATATTGGCTTTAGAACCGTACAAGATTATATGGGAACCGATGTTACTTTAAATAGTAATTTTGGTGATGCTCGTTAAAAATTAAACTAATAAAAACTTAACTAAAACTAAACTTAAACTTATAAACTAAACTGTTATGGCACAATCAAAAGCAACAAAGAAAATATTTAACATGGCTTACGGCCTTGGAGCATCTGTAGTAATTTTAGGAGCATTATTTAAAATTCTGCACTGGGAATTATTTGGAGTAAATGGTGGTATATTACTAGCAATTGGACTTGTTACAGAAGCATTAATCTTTGCGATCTCAGCTTTTGAACCTGTAGATGATGATTTAGATTGGTCTTTAGTATATCCTGAATTAGCAGGAGGTATGGGAAAAGATAAGAAAAACGGTGCGCCTCAAGATGCACAAGGGATGCTTTCTCAAAAATTAGATGAAATGCTTAAAGATGCACGTGTAGATTCAGAATTAATGGGAAGCTTAACAGAAAGCATTCGTTCTTTTGAAGGAGCTGCTAAAAGCATGGCACCTACTGCAGACGCTATGAATTCAACAAAAAAATATAGCGAAGAAATGGCTTTAGCTGCTGCACAAATGGAGTCTCTTAATAGCTTATATAAAGTACAAGTAGAGTCTACAAGTCGTCAAGCAGAAGCAAATGCTCAAGTTGCTGAAAATGCAGAGCAATTGAAACAACAAATGGAACATTTGACAAGTAACCTTTCTTCCTTGAATGGTGTATATGGCGGAATGTTATCTGCAATGGGAGGTAAAAACTAAGGTAGTTTTAACTGTAATTAATTATTAATTCTTAAAAAGAAGTAAAAATGGCAGGAGGAAAACTATCCCCAAGACAAAAGATGATTAACCTAATGTATTTGGTTTTCATCGCAATGCTAGCACTAAATATGTCAAAAGAAGTATTATCTGCTTTTGGTATGTTAGATACAAAAATATCTGAATCTAATATTGCAACAACAGCACGTAATAATGCTTTTATGGCTAATTTGGCAACTAAAGCAACAGATCAACCTGAAAAATACACAGAGTTAAAAAATAAAGCAGATAGGATTAATTCAATTTCTAATGAACTAAATGATTATATTGAAACTCTAAAAGCAGGAATGATGGCTACTTTGCCTGCAGAAGATTTTGATAATTATGAAATTCAAGATAAAGCTGATTATTTAGATGGTAAATTTTTTCAAGGTGATAAACTTTCAAAAGAAGGGTTAGCATTTGAATCTAAAACACTTTCTTATAGAGATGATATATTAGGAATAATTGGAAATGATTATCCTGATATTGCAGAAGCAGTAAATAAACAATTTAGTTTAGAAGACGTAATTCCAAGAGGAAAAAAGAATAAAGTAAATGCTATTAAATTTCACTTTGAAGGTTTTCCATTAGTTGCATCAAAAACTAAGCTTACTCAAATGCAGGCGAATATTAAGACAATTCAAAATGAAATATTGTCTACTATGTTAAGAGGTGAACAAGCCGCAGCAATTTCAGTAAATACGAATAATTATTCAACTTTATTAGAATCATCTAAATCTGCTTATTATGCAGGTGAACCTTTCGATGGCGCAATTGTTTTAGGTCGAGTTGATGATAAAACTAGACCTAATAGAGCAGAACTTACACTTGATGGAAGAACATTGGTAGAAGGAACTGATTATACTTTTGAAGGAGGACGTGTAAAACTGAGTGTTAGAGCTGGTAGCCCTGGAGTACATAAGATAGAAGGAAAGCTTGTCTTTAAAGAAGATGGAGAAGAAACAGATGTTCCAGTTAATAGATCATTTTCAACAATTTCACCACCAAATTCTGCTACAATTTCAGCAGATAAAATGAATGTAGTTTATCGTGGTGTTAAAAATCCAATGACTATTTCTATGGACGGTGTGTCTAATAGTAATATTCGTGCTATTGCAACTGGATTAACAAAAAAATCTGGAAGTTCATATATTATGGACGTTACTACTACAAAAGGTAGAGAAGTAACTATTAATGTAACAGGTACTATTGATGGAAAATCATTCCCTTCAAAAAAAGTATTTAGAATTAAAGATATTCCTAGACCTACAGGAACCATTCGTGGTGAAGATGGAGGTTCAGGACCTGTACGTATGCAACGTCAAGGATTAGAAATATCTTCTATTGGTGCTGCCTTAATAGATTTTGATTTCGACCTTAAATTAAATGTAACAGATTTTAGCTTTAAAGTTGCTGGTCAACCTACAGTTAAAGTGTCAGGAAATAAATTAAACCCACAAGCTAAAAATGCTCTTAAGAGAGCTAAAAGAGGAGAAACTGTTCAGATTTTTGATATACACGCAAAAATATCTGGTAATTCAAGTTATAAATTACCAAGAATATCTCCTGTATTTGTTGAGTTAACAAACTAGTAAAAATTAAATTTATGAATTTGAGAAATGTTGTTTTAGTTGTTTTTGCTTTGGTGCTGATAAATTTTTCAGCAACTGCACAATTAAATGTGTTAAATGCAAAAACTCCTGAGGAAATCGGAGTAAAAACCGAAGATCAATTAGCTTACGATAATGATACGCCATTACCTTATGGTTTTATTGATGATCGTGATGTACTTTGGTCTAAGTCTACTTGGGAAATTATTGACCTAGATGAAAGAGTTAACTTTCCTTTATATTATCCAATAGATACTAATAACATTGGTGCGGAAAGAAGATCTTTATATGATGTTTTAATTAAGAATATTAAAAATAAAACGATTGAACACGTATATGCGGATTCATATTTTACCGAAAAACGTACATTAAAAGATATCGAAGCTTCATTAGTATATTCAGATACTACAGATTTAGGAATCCAGCAATACAATGCAGGCGAACCTATAGATCCGCAGTTTATCCGTAAATTTACTTTAGATGCTGCCGATATTGAAGAATGGAGAATTAGAGGTTATTGGTTTTTAGATAAACGTTCTGGTGACTTAAAATATCGTTTGTTAGGTATTGCTCCAGTTGCAAATGAAGCTCGTTCTAAAGCATTTCCAGATGATGCATCTGATGCAAAAGTTGAATTGTTTTGGATTTGGTTTCCAGCAACAAGAAAAGTGCTACATGAAGCAAAAGCCTTTAACAGAAAAAATACTTCAAGACCTATAACTTATGATCATATCTTAAATTCTCGTCGTTTTAATGCCGTGATTTATAAAGAAGATAACGATTTAGGAGATAGAACTATTAATGAGTATATCAACGATAATGCTTTAATGCAACTTTTAGAATCCGACAGAATAAAAGAAGTTATTCGAAATATTGAAATAGATATGTGGAACTATTAATTAAGTTTCACAAATAAATATTACAAACCCTGAAGTTTTTTACTTCAGGGTTTTTACTTTTGTACCTATGAAAGAATTAGATTATATAGTCGTTGGATTAGGAATTGCAGGACTTACATTTTGTGAGCAACTTATTAAAAATAAAAAAACATTTATTGTTTTTGATACTGGTAAATACACATCTACATTAGTTTCGGCTGGAGTGATTAATCCAGTAGTATTAAAACGATTTACTCCCGTTTGGAATGCAAAAGAACACATTCATTCTTCTATTAAATTTTACAATCATCTTTCTGAAAAATTAGAAGTTTCTTTATTAAAAGGAATACCGATGCTTCGTATTTTTAAAAGTATTGAAGAACAAAATAATTGGATGGTAGCAAGTGATAAAAATGAATTATCAGAATTTCTACACTCAAAAATTGTAAAAAACGACAATCAATACATCAATGCTCCTTATGGTTTCGGAAAAGTAAAAAGTACAGGAAGAATTAATCCAATTCAATTAATTCAGATATATAAAGAGTACCTTCTAAAATCAAATCAATTCAGAAATGAAAAGTTTGAATATGAGAATTTAAAGAAAGAAAATAATCAAATTCAATATAAAGATATAATTGCCAATAAAATTGTTTTTTCTGAAGGGTATTCAGCAAAAGATAACCCATATTTTCCTCAAAATATAAAAGAAGGAAATGAACAGCTTATCATTAAAAATAAAGGTGAGTATGTTTTAATTAAAGCACCGGATTTAAAACTAGATGCGATGCTTAAAACCTCTCTTTTTATTATTCCTTTAGGTAATGATATTTATAAAGTAGGAGCTACTTACGATCGTGAAGATGACAGTATTAAAACTACAAAAAATGCAAAAACCGAAATGGTTTCAAAACTCACTAAAATAATAAATTGTCCTTTTGAAATTGTAGATCAAGTTGCGGGAATTAGACCAACTACAAGAGATCGACGTCCGTTTTTAGGAACTTTAAACAATAGTGAACAGATTGTGTTTTTTAATGGCTTAGGGACTCGAGGAATCACTTCTGCGCCTTCATTAGCAGAATTGCTTTACAATCATATAGAAAATGGTGTAACGCTTCCTAAAGAAGTAGATATAAAAAGACATTACAACTGGTAGAAGAATCTTTTTATAAAGAAAAAATAAGCATCTTTGCAAAAAATTATCTAAATGCTCAATATTCATAACCTTACCGTTTCTTTTCAAGGAGACGATTTGTTTTCAGGAATTACTTTTCAACTACGCTCTGGCGATAGAGTAGGATTGGTTGGTAAAAATGGTGCTGGAAAATCTACTTTATTAAAGATTTTATCTGGAGAACAGGAATATGATAAAGGGCAAATTGCTTCCGATAAAGAAATATCGATTGGATTTTTAAAGCAAGATATTGATTTTATAAAAGGAAGAACCGTACTTGAAGAAGCTTATGAAGCTTTCGTTTTAATCAAAAAATTAGAAAAGCAGTTAGAAGAAATTAACCACCAACTTGCTGAGCGTACCGATTACGAAAGTGATAGTTACCATCAATTAATGGTAGATTTGAATGAAATACAGCATCAATACGAAATTCACGGAGGTTATAACTATCAAGGTGATACCGAGCGTGTTTTACAAGGATTAGGGTTTCAGCCTGAAGATTTTAATATGGCGACAGATACTTTTTCTGGTGGTTGGCGAATGAGAATCGAATTAGCGAAATTGCTACTTCAGAACAACGATATATTGCTTTTAGATGAGCCAACCAATCACTTAGATATTGAATCTATTTTATGGTTAGAGGATTTTTTAAAAAGCTATTCAGGAGCCATCGTAATTGTGTCCCACGATAGAATGTTCTTAGATAACATCACCAATAGAACTATTGAGATTTCTCTCGGAAGGATTTACGATTACAACAAACCATACACCCAATATCTAGTACTTCGGAAAGAATTAAGAGAGCAACAATTAGCCACTCAAAAGAATCAACAAAAACAAATTGAACATACCGAAAAACTAATTGAAAAATTTAGAGCAAAAGCGACCAAAGCAACGATGGCACAATCGCTTATTAAAAAACTAGATAAAATAGATCGAATTGAAGTAGATGAAGATGATAATAGCGTGATGTCATTACATTTCCCAGTTTCAGTAACACCTGGAAAAGTGGTGATTGAAGCAGATAAGGTCTCAAAAAACTATGATGATAAGAAAGTGCTTCACGATGTAAATCTTTTACTGGAACGGAATAGCAAAATTGCTTTTGTTGGTCAGAATGGTCAGGGGAAATCTACCCTAGCAAAATGTATTGTTGGTGACATTCCTTATAATGGAAAATTATCTTTAGGACATAATGTAGAAATCGGATATTTTGCTCAAAACCAAGCCGATTATTTAGATGGATCCAAAACCGTTTTGGACACCATGATCGATGCTGCCAATGAAAAAAACAGAATCAAAGTTCGTGATATTTTAGGTGCATTTTTATTTAGAGGAGACGATGTAGATAAATATGTGAGAGTGCTTTCTGGAGGGGAAAGAAACCGTTTGGCTTTGGCGAAATTACTACTACAACCTTTTAATGTGTTGGTGATGGATGAGCCGACCAATCACTTAGATATTAAGTCCAAAAATGTTTTAAAAGAAGCATTGATTAAATATGAAGGAACCTTGCTTTTGGTTTCTCACGATAGAGATTTTTTACAAGGATTAACTACAAAAGTTTATGAGTTTAAAGATCATAAAATCAAAGAATATTTAGGTGATATAGATTATTATTTAGATCAGCGAAATATTCAGAATATGCGTGAAGCTGAAAAGAAAACTAAAGTTGCTTCAGAAACAAAAACTGATAAATCGTCAAGTAAAGAGGGCTATGCCAATCAGAAAAAAATGAAATCTTTAAATAATAGATTGAGTAAGGCTGAAGCATCTATTACTAAGTTAGAAAAAGAAATCAAGGAAATAGATTTTGAACTTTCAGTAAATTACGATGAAACCATTGCAAAACCCAACTTCTTTGAAAACTATCAAAATAAGAAAAAAGAGCTGGAGAAATTTATGGAATCTTGGGAGTTAATTACTGAAGAAATTGAAGGGTTAAATTAATTACTTTTCTTTGGTTACTGTGTTTTTTTATGAGTGAAATTAATAAGTAACGATGCCTTTATATTTTTTGCTAAATAATTAAAAAAAGATTTGGTTTTATCTCTAGTTACTTGTGTTGTTACATTGTGATAAACCACTCCGTCTTTTTTGCTATTATCGTAAACAAACATATTTACAACAGATGATAAGAACTTATTCTTTTGTTTATTTTTATTTAAAATAGTGAGTTTTATATTGTCAAAATCCTGACTTAAATTTATTTCAGATTGGTTGTAATCGCCAATAATGCTGAAATTAGACTCCATAATTTCACCTTCCAATTTTACATTTAATAAGGGAGTTAAAAAAATATTCATATCAGATGCTTTTAACTTCCCTGCATAACCTACAAATTTAAATAAATCGTTTGTTTTGTTTACATCAAAACTCCAATTAGCCTTGATTGGCGTGTTTTTCATAAAGGTAGCTTCAATAATTATTTCAGTTTTTTTAGGAGCGTTATATGTGTTACTTATATTGGTGATTCCTGCTGTAATATCGTTTATGTATAATACTCCAGCTGAGTTTTCAGTGTAAACTTTTTCTCTGTATTCAAGGTTGCTTTTTAAAATAGAAATTGAGTCGATGGTTAACTTAATAGGCAATTCTCGAATAGATTTACTGTAAAGTTTTTTTATTTTTAGATCATCTTCCACCAATTTATCTCTATAAAATTTAGCATTTGCTTCAGAAATTATTATAAGATTTGATTTTACATAAAGCGAATCATTACTATATCCAACATTTAAGTTGTCAATTTTTAAATCTTCCACTTTCACATTAATATGATCTCTTTCTGTTTTAATTATTTGTGAAAGTTCTTTTTCTGAATATTTTGTTTTAAAATGAATTCTGTTTAATAAAATCGAATGATCTTCATATTTAAAATGTTTTGCAGTTAGGTTTTCATATTTTCCGGCATTAAAATAAATTGAATCTGCAGTAACTGAAATGTTTTTAAATTTAGCAGGAATTTTTTCTAGGAGTGTGTTTTCGTTTAAAAAAAAATATTCAATCTTTATGGAAGCATTTGAAAATGATAAAAATGTAGCATCTTTTTTGTTTTCAATAATTATAACCGAAGTATTATTAATTTCAATATTATTAATTAATATATCTTTTGGAAGCTTTATTGTTTTTTTTGAAGTGGAATTAGTTTTAGGATTCTTTCTATCTTTATAGTGAATGATATCGAGTTGATTGAATTTTATTTTTCCAATATGTATTTCATCATTTATTAAATAATCCCAATAATTTATTCCTCCAACAACTAATGATTCCATTTTAATGTTAGATTGAACTACAGCACTGTCTTTTAATTTTATTAAAAAAGTGGGTTTATTGATTGTTACCGAACCACTTAAAACATGAACTGAAATGCTTTGATGAGTGCTTTCAATATGAGCCGGTATTTTATCTTTTATTAGTGCTTCAATTTTATTTTCTATGATATAATTTGCGAAAAAACTTATTATTATAACTGTGATAATGATTATTCCAAAGATAATCAGCAGGTTGTGTTTTTGTTTACTCATAGTGCCAATAAGTGTTAGAAAATAATAAATTTTAATTCGTTGTGAATATATAAAAATATAAAATAAAACTTGCCTACAAAGAAAAGCATTGTATATTTGCAGTCCAATATCGCAAAATACTTAGGTATATACAGTGCGAAAGATTTGAAATACTGAATTGATTTATATAAAACATTACGTTTTTAATCAATTTTAAACATACATCGCGGGATAGAGCAGTAGGTAGCTCGTCGGGCTCATAACCCGAAGGTCACTGGTTCGAGTCCAGTTCCCGCTACTAAGAAGGAGTTAACAATAAGTTAGCTCCTTTTTTTATGCAGTAATTTTAAGTGTTTGAATTGCACAAAACCACAATGAATGATAGTCATTATTAGCCACTGGCTTTATTTAGTTTTCATTTTTTCGAAAGCTAAATCAAATTCCGCTTTTCTTTCCGCTTTTACATTCCAATAAATCATTGAAAAACCATTGAATTTTTCTTCTCTTGCAAATACATTTTCTTTAATAGCTTTTGATATGCCAAGTTCAGATGTAGAATCACACATAATTGTCAAACAACTTTTATCAGAATAAATATAAGTCTGAAAAAACCCAGTATAATCTTCAACTCTATCTGGAATTCCGAAACCTTTAGGTAGATAGAGCTTCAGAGGTTTCCCTAGACAATCAGTTACAATTGTATGGTCAAGTAATATTTCTGATTTTTTTTCGTCTCTGCAGCTGCCCAAAAATATAATTCCAATAATCAATGTGTAAATAATTCGGTTCATTTTCGATTTGTGTTTTTTGTGCTTGTGACTAACGGTTTTATACACGTATTAAGTTTGATTTTTAATAAAACAGTTACATTTCGTTATAAATCTTTTAATTCATCACCATACTTAACCACCTAATTCTATAATAACATCTCTAAGGCTATCAAGTTCAGCTGGATCACTACGACCTGCATATCTTATAACCTCAATAGAATCTAAGACTGTTTCTTTTTTACCATCAACTATTTCATAGGCATTAAAATCGATAGTATAGTTTTCATCATCAAAAAGCATTTCGTCAAATAAACCAATTACTCCTTTCCATAATGCATGTTTCCATAAATATTTAGCCCTGCTGATGCTACTATTGGTATTTCTTGGGCAAATTAGTTTGTTCTTGTATTTATTTAAAAAATTGGATATAATACTATTAATGTTTGGATCATTTGGGTTTACCTCAAGACCTTCTAAAATTACTTTGTTAAATCTATTTACATCAAAACCCATTGTTAGAGAATCTGATAAATTAGAACAAAGTCTTATTGCGATCCTTTGAATTTCCTTGTTAGTTAGTTCCTTGATTTGATATGGTTGTTGGGGAGTATTTAAGTTTTTATTTACCAATAATGCTTCAATATTATTTTGTAAGTCACATCCGCAGTTTTTAGTTTTACTAGGAGTAGCTGTCAAATTACTGATAGATATAATTCCAATTATAAAAGTTAGTATTAGTTTTTTCATTTTGTTTATTCCTTTAAGTAGGACGACTTATATTGTAATTAGAATTTATTCTGAAAGATTAAGTTGCCATGAAATACCATATTTATCTTCACACCAACCAAATATTTTTCCAAAGCCGTAATTCCCAGAATCGTAGTTGTCAAGAGGAACCATAATCTGACCTCCATTTGAAGAAAGTTTTTCGAATAAAGTTTGTATCTCATTTTCAGAGTTGCATTCAACAAACAGTGACACCCCTGGAGTAAATGACCAAGCGTGATTAAAATTACTTTCGGAAACCATGTACTCTGTACCATTTAATGTAAATACTCCATATTTGATAAGCTTTGGTGTTCCTCCAGACTCTCCTTCTAGGTATTTTATGATGCTTTTAATTTCCGAATTCGGAAAGATAGAAGTGTAGAAATTTATCGCTTCTTCAGCCTTTCCGCATTGGTCACCTACAAATGTTAGAAATGTTGTTGTTTTCATTTTTTTTTTGAAATTTGAGTTCAAACCCAAAATTATCAATTAGATAATTAACTTGCTTCTCGAAAGTTGTATTCTTTGTTATTGGTAGAATTGGTAATTGTTAAGCTCTTTTTCGTAAAATATTATTCTTGTGTTTTCCTTTTTATTTTTCTGCAATTATTTTATCAATTTCGATTGTGGCTAACTTTAACTGGTTTAAATACCATTCCATTTGAATATAATGATGATACAAATCATTAAGAAACTCAGAAAGTTGTTCAGGTTTCATTTCGCGGAAGTGTCCTGTTCTTCTTTCATAACTATACTTTTTACTTAAAAAAGCCCATCTTTTGTCAAAGATTTGGCCGTTATCAATCAACCTATCATAAGTTGAATTATATAATTTAATAATCTTTTGTATCAATTCTTTATTTCTAAAAACAGTAATTTGATTTCCTGAAACCGCAGATTCATAAGAGCCAGATATTGGATAAAATGTGCGTTGACTTTTAAAATAATGATGAAAAATGGAATCTAATGATTTTCTGTCATTATTATATAAATTTGGTAAGTCGCTATTTAAGGCTTTATAAGCTTCTATTTTTGGCTCTATAATTTCTACTATTAGATGAATAAAAGCTTTATCTTGTTTGAGGTCATTTTTTACACTCGTAATGAATTCCTTTTCTGATTTAGATTGTTTTCTGGTTTCGTTCCAATTATTAATACTTAATGCAATTAAAATTCCAATAACAACAAGAATAATCTCACCAATTGCGTATTTTAGATACTTTCCAGTTTTTCCTTCTGAAAGTAAATTTTGACGAATTTTTCTAAAGAATTTGATCATTGGTTATTGGTTGGTCATAATGAAGCACAAAGGGTTTGTGTATGATTTCGTTGCGGACAAATCTGATAGGATTTTTCCGTTAAAGACCGAAGATAACAAATAAGTGTGAAATTCCGATAAGAAATTCAACCGCAATGAATTATAACCGGTGTTATCATACGCACTTTTTATTTAGTTAATAATTTTTTCCACTTGTCAGATTCAGCAAACTCTTTTACAATTCGATTCCGTTCTGTTAGTAATTCAGTCAAATGTTTTTCTAGAAATAATTTGTCCGCCAATTTCCCTAAAATACCAAAAGGTGATTGATAATCAAAAACATCTGTCATTAGAGTTACGCCATTCAATTCCGAAAATTGATGTTTGTGTTTAAATTGTTTAAAAGCTCCATGTTGCATTTCGTCTGCAAAGTAATTCGGCCGGTCAAATTTCGTAATTTTTGATGTCAGATTTTGATAAATTCCAAAATGTTTTGCTCGCCAAGTTACACTTTCATTCATACCAATTAATCCACTAGTTTTACCAGCGATTGCTTGCTCATTAGTATGTTCCGTCGAAATTTTATGTAAATCGATACTTCGCGAAAGATCGAAAACAACTTTTATATCGGCTTTTATTTCAGTTCGAAGTTCAATTCGTGGCATTTTGTTCGGTTTTTTATGCTACCTTAATTTTATTACTGAAAATACTTAAAAACAATTTATTTTTTAATTTTATGTTCTTGTCCTAAAATCCACTGTTTATAGATCTGACCAACGGTATCATCATTAGTTCTGAAATCAATCCATTTATCAATAAATTTACTCCATACTCTATCATTTGCTATAGGAAAAACCAAAGCATTGTTTATATGATAGGGCAGTGGATTCACCATTTTATATTCAGGATGATGAATGGTAAGTGCACTAGCCCTTTCGGCACTTGTTAAATAGGCATCTGTTACGATTGAATCGTTTATATCATTTTCAAAAAACTTATTAATATTAGGAATTGCATGAATACCCGCTTTTGGAAAATAGGAAGCAAATTCATTGGCAATTTCTTTACGTTCAAAATAAGCAATAGTGAAGGTGTCTATTGCTGAGGTTGATTCGAAATTATCAAAATACGTATTATCTTTTTTCACAACTAATGCAAGAGTAACATTTAAATAGGGCTTTGAAAGTTCTATTTGTTGAGCGTAACTGCTCGATAAAAAGATACCAGACATAATAATGTCGTAATAATCTTTTTTCATTTCATTAATTAATAATCCATTGGTTATTTGAACAAATTCAAGCTCTACTTCTAAATCTGCGGCAAGTTGATGGGCTAAATCAATATCTAACCCAACCAGCAAGCTATCTTTATTAATAAATGCAAAAGGCCTAGAATCTGGATAATATCCAACTCTAAGTTTACCTCTTCGTTTTATTCTACTTAATGTGTTTTCACCTCTCCATTTTCGATTAGGATTTCTTTTGGCTTTCTCAATAATTGTATAAGGTTGTTCAGGGCTTATTAATTCAAAACTGTTTACAATTTCTTCATTAGTAGGTATGTTTTGCATACTCTTTTTGAGTAGAATATTTAGACCGAAAATAGATGTTGTTCCAACAATTCCTATCACTACTAAAGATTGAATTAATTTTTTCTTTTTCAGTTTAAGAAATCCTTGACTTGCCGATATAGTAAGCAATGTAAATGTTATAAGGTGAAAAGCACCTGCGACAACTCTTATCCGATCTGTAATTACTGTTGAAACTACAAAAAGTTGAAATGTTTCTAAGGGTATTTTTAATAAATTTAAACTAAAAGGAAGTCCTGTAATCGGAGCTACAAAACTGCTTAATAACGTTGAACTTAAAAATATGGGATAATCTGTGAGTAAAAGTTCTTTACCTGTATACCAAGCGGCAAACGGAACAAAAATAAAAATAAGAAACGTACCTAAATTTGGAAAAGGATAGGCTAAAGGCATGATAACATCGACTTCAGATTTTGCCTCATCTGTTGTTCCTTCTCGAGTTTCCAGGATTTTTTTAATGTCATCTATTAACTGCGGAAAAACAACAATTATCTTACCTGTAGCAAATATGGTAATTAGTGTAGGTTTAGTTATTTTAAAGACTTCTTTAGGTGAATAAGGGGTGAAAATTGAAATGATATACGGAAGCACAATAAATGTCATTAAACCAGCCGCTAATAAATAAATCAATAAATACCCTTGAAGCCGACTGATGTCATTCCAACTTAATTTGCTTACAATACCCGCAGCAATACTAAAAACTCCAATTGGAGTGATTTTTATCATCATTTTATTTACTTGATTTAATGAGTCTATCAATACATCAAGTGGCTTTAAAAGTGTTTCTTTATTTGGTAATTTCATAATTCCCAAGCCAATAAAAATGCTAAATAGCACCACAGCCGGAACAATATTATTACTTAGTGATTCAAAAGGGTTTGCAGGAATATAAAGTTTTACAATATCAAAAGGTTGTGCTTCCTGTATAAAATCAGAGCTATAAAAACTTCCGCTCCCCCATTCTGGAAATGCAAATGGTAAAACAAAAAGAAATAATATTCCAATACTTAGAAGCATAAGTAAAAATATAATCCCATATTTAATGATTTTTCGCCCAGTATCAAGTGAAAGTCTACCAATATTTACAATAAGCGAAAACATGATATATGGTAAAACGGTCATTTGTAATAAGCCAATAAAAATGTCACCCATAATTGACATCCATGCTACCTTTTCTCCAAAATATACTCCTAGTAATAATCCAGCAAAAACCCCAATTAATACCTTTGTAGAAAGCGAAATATTTTTCATCAATTTGTTATTGTTTAATAATTTATACCTCGAGTAAGACCAAAGATAATCTTTTCCATAAATTTGCAAAATGCAACCAGATAACTTTACAAAAGAATTTTTTGGAATTGGAATTCAAAATGGAAAAGCTCCCGAAAATTTAGGGGCTTTATGGAGAACAGCACAGAATTTAGGTGCTAGTTTTATTTTTACTATTGGAAAACGCTATGCCAATCAAGCTTGTGATACGCAGCAATCTGTAAAATCATTGCCTTATTTTCATTACGATATTTTTGATGATTTTTACAAATACTTACCCAAAGGCGCACGAATTGTAGGAGTTTAAATTACAGAAAATTCAGAATCTCTAGAAGATTTTCACCATCCAAGAAGATGTGTGTATCTGTTAGGTGCAGAAGACAACGGTTTAAGTAAAAAAGCAATAGAAAAATCTCATTTTTTAGTGAAATTTTCATTCATACAAAGCTTAAATGTTGCGGTTGCAGGGAGTATTGTTTTGTACGATCGCTCTAGAAGTAAACCTAGAGTTTAGTGTATCTTTGCAAAAAAGAATAATTTTATGTCACATAAAGCAGGATTTGTAAATATTATCGGAAACCCAAACGTTGGTAAAAGTACTTTGATGAATGCTTTTGTTGGCGAACGCTTGTCTATTATTACATCCAAAGCACAGACTACACGTCATCGTATTTTAGGGATTGTAAATGGGGAAGATTTTCAAATGATTTTAAGTGATACGCCAGGAATTATCAAACCTGCATATCAATTACAAGAAAGCATGATGGGCTTTGTAAAATCAGCTTTTGAAGATGCCGATATTCTAATTTATATGGTTGAGTTGGGTGAAAAGGAATTGAAAGATGAAGCTTTTTTTAATAAAATCACTAATGCTAAAATTCCTGTTTTACTTTTAATAAATAAGATTGATAAAGGAAACGAACAACTGCTTTTAGAAGCGATGGACTTATGGACTAAAAAAGTACCCAATGCTCAGATTTTTGCGATTTCAGCACTGGAAAATTTTGGAGTTCCTGAAGTATTTACCAAAATTGTAGAGTTACTTCCAGAGTCACCAGCTTTCTATCCAAAAGATCAGTTAACCGACAAGCCAGAACGTTTTTTTGTGAATGAAATCATTCGTGAAAAAATCTTAATTCATTATAAAAAAGAAATTCCATATTCTGTAGAAATAGATACGGAAGAATTTTTTGAAGAAGAAAATATCATCCGAATGCGAAGTGTGATTATGGTAGAACGGGACACTCAAAAAGGAATCATTATCGGTCATAAAGGAGCAGCCATTAAAAGAGTAGGAGTAGAGGCTCGAAAAGATTTAGAAAAGTTCTTCGGAAAGCAAGTCCATATGGAACTTTACGTAAAAGTGAATAAAAATTGGCGTAGTAACGATCGTCAATTAAAACGTTTTGGGTATAATCAGTAAATAATTAAAGATAATTTTTAGTTATAAAGGACACTGAGCACAGTCGAAGTGCAACTAGTAGTATTAAAAAAGTTGATAAAGAGAATTAGCAAATTAGTGTTAATCCGTGTAATAACAATCTCGTTAGATACAATCCTCCCGCTCCTTAATCTCTCTCAAATCCAAGGTGTCTTCCAAGAAACCACATAACTGTTTCATCTCTTCTTTTCCTTTTTCTTTTCCCATTCTACCAGCAAAATATAAAAACACCCAAATAACTACCAATCCAGCCATCATAAACAGTTGCAAGCCGTAATCAGTTTTTAAAGACCAGTTGGTATAAGCCCAAACACCAATAATTACAAAAAGTCCGATGACTGCAAAATGAAAAAACATAAACATCGTCCAAACAGAAGGTTTTGGTCCAAATAATCCTTTTAACTCACTTTTCTTCTCGTCGATTTCTTCAATTTCTAAATGTAGTTGTGGTGACCAGAAGTGTTGTTTATTATTCGGAATTCTAATAAAAACGTGATTATCAACTCTTGAAACAACAAAATCTTTTTGATTGCCTTTAGTGTTTTCAAAGGTTTTAAGCGCATTTTCATTACTTTGGTCAATCTCAAGTTTAAATCGGGGACGTAATAATATTTCGTTTTCTAGGCTCATATAGTGATTAGTTTGGAGTGTAATTTAGAGTTTTTTCTTCAATTAGGAAACTGTACCTTTGCAGCGAAATAATGAGGCTTTAAAAAAAGCCAATTATTTAGATCCCGAAATAAATTTAGGATAACAAATTATAAGAACCCTTGCAGCTTATTGCAAGAATTTTTTTTAGAATAAAATTTATGAGTATAGTTGCCATTGTAGGAAGACCAAACGTAGGAAAATCTACCTTATTTAATAGATTAATCCAACGTCGTGAAGCGATTGTAGATGCAGTTAGTGGTGTAACGAGAGATCGTCATTACGGAAAAAGTGATTGGAATGGAAAAGAGTTTTCAATTATTGATACGGGTGGATATGTAGTTGGATCTGACGATGTTTTTGAAGCCGAAATCGACAAGCAAGTAGAGTTAGCAATTGATGAATCGGACGCTATTATTTTTATGGTCGATGTAGTTTCAGGTGTTACCGGAATGGATGAAGACGTTACTAAATTGCTTCGAAAATCTAATAAACCAGTATTTTTAGTAGTAAATAAAGTAGATAGTGCAAACCGTACCAACGATGCTGTAGAATTTTACTCATTAGGTTTCGATAAATATTATATTATGTCTAGCATCAACGGTTCTGGAACAGGTGAATTATTAGATGACTTAATAAAAGTTCTTCCTGAAACAGTTGAAGATGAAGAAAGTGAACTACCACGTTTTGCTGTTGTTGGAAGACCAAATGCAGGAAAATCTTCTTTTATAAATGCATTAATAGGAAAAGAACGCTACATCGTAACCGACATTGCAGGAACAACTCGTGATAGTATTGATACTCATTATAATAGATTCGGATTTGAATTTAACTTAGTAGATACTGCCGGGATTCGGAGAAAAAGTAAGGTAAAAGAAGATCTTGAATTTTATTCAGTAATGCGAAGTGTACGTGCTATCGAACATTGTGATGTAGTGATTGTTGTTTTAGATGCCACTCGTGGTTTTGACGGACAAGTACAAAATATATTTTGGTTGGCTCAAAAGAATAACAAAGGAGTTGTGATTTTGGTTAACAAATGGGATTTGGTTGAAAAAGATCATAAAAGTGTCAAGGAATACGAAACAAGAATCCGACAACAATGTGAACCTTTTACAGATGTGCCAATTGTATTTATTTCAGTTTTAACCAAGCAACGAATCTTTAAAGCAATTGAAACTGCGGTTGAAGTATTTAAAAATAGAAGTAAACGTATTAAAACAAGTGAGCTAAATGAAGTAATGCTTCCAATTGTAGAAAGCTATAGTCCACCAGCTCACAAAGGAAAATATGTAAAAATTAAATACTGTATGCAATTGCCTTTGCCTTATCCAAGTTTTGCGTTTTTTGCAAACTTACCACAGTATGTAAAAGATCCTTACAAGCGATTTTTAGAAAATAAACTTAGAGAAAAATTCGATTTCCACGGAGTTCCAATTACAGTTTACATTCGTAAGAAATAATCATATTTTACACTTTTTTTAAGACTTCTTAAAACAAAATTTGTATAACTTCGTTTTTGTTACAACTAACTATTAACAAATGCGATACCTACTTTTAATTTTTGTGCTTTTTAGCACGACACTTTCTTTTGCGCAAAATCAAACTTTTAAATTATCAGGGACACTTCTTTCCGAAGAGGATAATTCACCTTTAGAATCTGCTACTATTTATTTGGAAAGAGTCAAGGACAGTACGTTGGTTACTTATACGATTTCAGATAAAAACGGAAAATATTACATTGAAGATCGTACTAATGATTCTTATTTGAATTTATATGTTTCGTATGTTGGTTATTTAACACATATCGAAAAAATTGCGATAGATAAAGAAGAAATCATATTATCTCCAATTATTTTAAAGCCGAATACCAATGAACTGGATGAAATCATAATTAGGTCTAGAGCACCAATTACGATAAAGAAAGATACCTTAGAATTCAATGCAAAATCTTTTAAGACAAAGAAAGATGCTAATGTAGAAGATTTATTAAAACAGTTGCCTGGAGTTGAAGTGGATGCCGATGGAAAAATTACCGTAAACGGAAAACCTGTAAATCAGATTTTAGTAAATGGGAAACCATTTTTTGGGGATGACCCAACCATTACCGCTCGTAATCTGTCCAAAGATATGATAGAAAAAGTACAAGTAACCGATACCAAAACAAAATCAGAAGCCTTTTCTGGAGAGGAAGGTGACAAAGACAATAAGACTATTAATCTAACAATTAGCGAGGATAAAAACAAAGGTGTTTTTGGTCGTGTTGCTGCCGGAGGTGGTACAGATGAGCGTTACGAGTATGCAGGAATGATAAATGTTTTTGATAACGAAAGAAGAATTAGTGTCCTGGCAGGAGGTAATAATACCAATTCTCCAGGCTTTAGTTTTGGGGAAATCCAGAAAATGTTTGGGAATGGGCGATCTATGATGTACAGTGACAATGGTGGTTTTAGTATTGATGGTCGGTCTTTTGGTTTGGGGGAAGGAATCGTAACTTCCAATACAGTTGGTGCCAATTATGCAGATGAATTTGGAAAAGGTTTTGATGTAAATGCAGATTATTTTTATTCGGGAAGTAGGTCTGAAAACGAAACAGCCACCCAAAGAGAAAACATTTTACCTGAGTCTCGTTATTTTTCGAATTCGGTTTCTAAATCGGATAATACCAACGATTCACAAAGCGTAAATATGGGCTTTGATATTGAGTTGGATTCAACTTTTTTAATCAATATTAGACCTTCTTTCGTTTATAATAAGAACAAAACTAATTTTTCGTCTATCGAAGAATCTTTGGACGAATTAAATGAGCTTACCAATAAATCTACAAGTTCTTCATTTGTTGAATCTTTTGGAAGAAATTTCAAAAACAATTTAGATGTAACCAAGCGTTTTGGAGATCGAGGAGCCTTTTTACGATTTGGAATGGCGAATGAATTTAACGATAGTGATTCCAATGATTTTTTAAAATCTGAAACCTTAACCTTTGGCGATAATCCGACAGAATTAATAAGAGATCAGTTTACCAATGGTGCAAAAAACTTAAATAGTTTATGGTCATCCATAACATATCGATTGCCATTAATTTCAAAAAAATTGTATTTAGATTTTAAATACAGCCTTCGTGACGATATAAGAGAGGATCGTAAAAGTACTTTCGATTTTGATGAAAATACCCAAACATATATTTTGTTTCATGAACAGTTAAGTACCGATTTTATTTATAAAAACAAGCGTATTACACCAGGTATGGCAATGAGGTACGAACAAGAAAAATGGTCTGTTAGTGTAAATGCAGGTTATATGTTTAGAACTCTTGAAAACAAAGACTTGTTACGGCCAGATTTAAGCTTAAAAAGAGATTTTGAGGCTTTAGAATTTGGTGGTTATTTTAATATGAGATTCAACCCAAAAACTTCACTTTATACGGGATATAGCAAAAACAATACGCCACCACAATTATCGCAATTACAACCTTTTGTAGATGTTTCAGATCCATTAAATACCGTAACAGGAAACCCAGATTTGGAACCTTCAAACAACCATTCTATATATTTTGGTTTTAATAGTTATGATTTTCAGAAAGGCACAGGATTTTACAGTTATGCAAACTTAAATTTTGCAGAAAACGATGTGGTTTCAAAAACAAGCATCGATGAAGATTTAATTAGAAATACCACTTACACGAATGTAGATGGTAATTACCGAATGAATTTAAGTTTAAGTTATAGTAAGAAAGTAAAAATAGATAGCCTTCGAAACGTAAAGTTTAGTGTTGGTGCTTATGGAAATATAAGTAAGAATATCAATTTTAATAATGAGGTAAAATATGCATCACTTAACACATCTGTAACTCCAAATGCAAGAATTACTTTTACTTGGAACGATGTTTTGGAGATTGCTCCTTATTATAATGTTGCCATTTCAAAAACTAGGTTTGATATTGATACTTTTGAAGACCAAAATTTTTTACGTCACAGCGCAGGATTGAAAACAGCAACGTTTCTCCCTGAAAAATTTGAATGGCGAAACGATATAAAATATATTTACAATCCAGATGTAGCACCCGGTTTTCAAAATAGTTCGTGGTTTTGGAATGCTTCACTTGCATACAGCGTTTTAAAAGATGCAGGAATTGTAACTTTTAAAGTTTATGATCTATTAAACCAAAATACCAATGCTCAACGTACAGCAACGGCAGATTATATTCAAGATTCACAGAGTACAGTATTACAACAATACTTTATGCTTAGTTTTAGTTGGAAATTTAATAGTCTTGGAAAAAAAGCAGATTCAAATGATGGAAATATGTTGATGATTATTGATTAAGGAATTATGTTTTATTGTTGAAACGAAGTTACAATTAAAGTGCTCTGAGTTTCTGACGCAGAAGAAGTATCGAAGAGTACGATTGATTAATCCTCACTACCCACTCATTCAGTCAATAACAAATAATTACCAGCCGCCACTAGCACCGCCACCGCCAAAACCGCCACCGCCGAAGCCTCCTCCAAATCCACCACTGGATCCTCCAAAGCTTCCGCCGCCGCCGCCAAAACCGCCAGAGCGTCCCATACTACTTAAAATGATAATATCGAGTAAGCTTCCGCCACCTCCACGACCGCCTTTACCTCCTTTATTTTTCCAAATGACAAACAAGAAAATTAGAATAAAAAACACGAATGGGAAAACATTAAAAGGAAGGTCACCATCATTAAAATCACGGTTTTCATCAAATTCGCCCATCAACATTTTAAAAATAGCATCGGTACCTTTATCTAGTCCGCCGTAATAATTATCTTGTTTAAATTGAGGAATGATTATTCGTTCAATAACTTGCTTGGCATCTCTATCTGAAATAATAGATTCAATACCATAACCCGTATTAATATCGATCATTTGGTCGTCTTTAGCAAGTAGAATTAAAATACCGTTGTCTTTTCCTTCTTGACCAATTCCCCATTTCTGTCCCCATTTGGTTCCCAGAAATGAGATATCTTCTCCTTTAGTTGAATTAATAATGATCAATACAATTTGAGTAGAAGTGGAATCTGAATACCGAATTAATTTTTGTTCTAAAGTATTTTTTTCGCTAGAAGAAAATATTCCAATATAATCGTATAAAGAGGTTTGCTTTGAAGTACTCGATGGTTTTTCAGGAATGTTGTATTGAGCAAATCCAACAGTGTTGAAAAAAAGCAATGTGATAACTGAAAACAAAAATGTTTGTTTACTAATAAAACTATTCATTTGTACCTTTGGATATAGTGTTCGGAAGTTCATCAACATCGTCTTTTTGATAAGGAAAGTACTTTTTTATTTGCTCACCAGCTTTTAATATTCCATCTATCAAACCCTGTTTTGGTTTTCCGTTTTTAAAATGTCCGATGATGGTATTTATGGTAGATTCCCAAAAATTATCGGGTACTTTTTCATTGATTCCTTGATCGCCTATAATAACGATGGAATGGTCTTCAATAGCAACATAAATCAAAACACCATTTCGGTTATTGGTTTTGTACATTTCCAATTTATTAAAAACTTCTTCAGCACGAACAAAAGAGTCTTTTTTGCAATGAGGCTCTAAATGTACCCGTATTTCACCTGAAGTATTAAGTTCGGCTAAACGGATAGCTTCGACTATTTCTGCTTCATCATTGGGAGTTAAAAATGCTTCGACATCTGTCATTTTAGGTGCTTTTAAAATTCAACAACAGGAGCTTCTTCTGCACCTTTTTTTGCTTTAAAATATTCTTTAGATTCAAAGCCTGCTACACTTGCAATAAACATAGAAGGGAATTTACGAACCTTTTGATTGTAAGGCTTAAGAGCTTCATTAAAACGGTTTCGTTCCACATTAATACGGTTTTCGGTACGCTCTAATTCGTTGATTAATTCCTTGAAATTTTCATTTGCTTTTAAATCTGGATAACGTTCAAAAGTTACTAATAATTTAGATAAAGCAGAACTCAAACCGCCTTGCGCTTGTTGAAATTGCTCCATTTGAGCAGGAGTAATATTAGTTGGATCTATGGTGATTGCAGTAGCTTTACTTCTTGCTTCAACAATTTGAGTAAGAGTTTCTTTCTCAAATTCAGCATAACCTTTTGCAGTATTTACGATGTTTGGAATCAAGTCGGCTCTACGTTGGTACGAGCTTTCTACATTTCCCCATTGACCTGCAATGTTTTCGTCTAATGTTACTAATTTATTATAAGTGAATACTCCCCAAATTAGAATTATTCCAATAATAGCTCCAATGATAATGTAACTTTTTTTCATAAATGTTCTTTAATTTTCAATAATTCTGTTTTAACGGTTTCTAATTTCCTAATTAATTCAAAATTATCTAATGTTTTATGTTTGTTTTCTTTTAAATGAATTTTTGCACCATCTAAAGTAAAGCCTCTTTCCTTCACTAAATAAAAAATAAGTTCGAGGTTTTTTATATCTTCTTGAGTGAATTTACGATCGCCTTTCGCATTTTTTTTTGGCTTGATAACATCGAATTCTTTTTCCCAAAACCGAATTAATGAGGTATTTACAGAAAAAGCCTTAGCAACTTCTCCAATTCCGTAATAACGTTTTTCAGGTAGATCTACGTGCATTAGTCTAAAGATTGATTTTCTTGCTCTGCTTTTTTAAGTAATTCAGCAAATTCTGAAGCAGAAAGATTTCCGTAGTAGAAATTTAAAGGATTAATACGTTGCTCGTCTTTAAATATTTCATAATGTAAATGAGGTGCTTGAGACCTTCCGGAGCTTCCAACAAACCCAATTAAATCACCACGTTTCACCTTTTGTCCTTTTTTAATATTGTACTTGTAAAGGTGCGCATATAAACTCACATAACCAAATCCGTGATCGATTCTAATATGTCTTCCGTAGCCAGAAGATCTTCGGTCTGCACGAATTACAACTCCATCACCAGAAGCATAAACTGGAGTTCCTCTTGGAGCAGTAAAATCCATTCCCCAGTGAAACTTACGAGCTTTTGTAAATGGATCTGATCGGTATCCAAATCCTGAAGCCATTCGAGTTAAATCCTCATTTTTTACAGGTTGAATTGAAGGGATTGCCGCTAAAAGTTTTTCCTTTTCTTCGGCAAGTTGTGCAATTTCATCTAATGATTTTGACTGGACAACAATCTGTTTCTGAAGAATATCAATCCTTTTGCTAGTGGAAATAATCAAGTTAGAGTTATCAAACCCTTCCAAATCTCTATAGCGATTTACACCACCAAAACCAGCTCTTCGTTGTTCTTCAGAAATAGGGTTTGTTTCAAAATAAACACGATAAATAGAATTGTCGCGATCTTCTAATTCTGAAAGAACATGTTCAGCCAAATTCATTTTTTTATTGATAAGCTCGTACTGAAGGTGCATATTATCTAATTCCCTTTTTAAAGCTTTTTCTTTAGGAGTTTCAATATAAGGAATATTCAAATAAATAATTAATAGCAAAAAACCACTTAAAAAAGATCCTAATAAACTAAGAAATAAAATCTTAGTTTTTCGGCCTTTTTTATGCTCAATTTTGCGATACGACAACGTCTCACTATCGTAGTAATATTTTACTTTAGTCATACGTTAAAAAATCTTATTTTTGCTCATTGGGGATAGCGGTTTTTCTAAAAACGAATCACAAATATAGAAATTGTATCTGCTTTTCCCTAATTAGCACTTTTATAAAATATTTAACTTATGACTTCCAAGGAGATACGTTCCAAATTTTTAGAATTTTATAATTCAAAATCTCATACAATTGTAGAATCTGCCCCGATGGTAATTAAAGACGATCCAACGTTAATGTTTGCCAATGCTGGGATGAACCAGTTTAAAGAATACTTTTTAGGAAATAAAGCCATCACTAACAAACGTGTTGCCGATACCCAAAAATGCCTTCGCGTTAGCGGAAAACATAACGATTTGGAAGAAGTAGGGATGGATACTTATCATCATACCATGTTCGAAATGCTCGGAAATTGGAGTTTTGGAGACTATTTTAAAAAGGAAGCAATCGAATGGGCGTGGGAGTTTTTAACAGAAGAATTAAAAATTGATAAGAACTCATTATACGTTACTATTTTTGAAGGAGACTCTTCTGAAGGCTTAGAACGCGATACCGAAGCATACGATTATTGGAAAAAACTACTTCCTGAAGATCGCATTATCAACGGAAATAAAAAAGATAATTTCTGGGAAATGGGAGCACAGGGTCCTTGTGGACCTTGTAGTGAAATCCACGTAGATATTCGTCCAGAAGAAGATCGTCTAAAAATTCCTGGCATAGAATTGGTCAATGAAGATCATCCTCAAGTAGTAGAGCTTTGGAACTTGGTTTTTATGCAATTCAATCGTAAAGCAGATGGAAGTCTTGAAAACCTTCCAGCGTTACATGTTGATACCGGAATGGGTTTTGAACGTCTGTGTATGGTCATGCAAAAAACACAAAGTAATTACGATACTGATGTTTTTACGCCTTTAATTCGTGAAATTGAAACCATCACCAATAATGTATATGAAAACCCAAAAGCAACTGATGATAAAGTAGATATTGCGATTCGAGTAATTGCCGATCACGTTAGAGCGGTAGCATTCTCGATTGCAGACGGTCAAATACCAAGTAATACTGGAGCAGGTTACGTAATTAGAAGAATTTTACGTCGTGCTGTTCGTTATGGTTTTACTTTTTTAGGGACCAAAAAACCGTTTATTTATCAATTAGTTGAAACTTTAAGTAAACAAATGGGAAGCGCATTTCCCGAGTTGAAACGTGAAAGTAAATTAATTTCTATCGTAATAAAAGAAGAAGAACATTCTTTTTTAAGAACTTTAGATCAAGGATTAGTATTGCTTGAAAATGTTATTGAAAATGCAGATTCAAAGATAATTTCTGGTCAGAAGGCATTTGAAATGTACGATACCTTTGGATTTCCAAAAGATTTAACAGCCTTGATATTAAGAGAGCGTGGATTAGATTTGAATGAAGCGGAATTTGATGTTGAACTTCAGAAACAAAAAGAACGTTCTAGAGCTGCAACCAAAGTTGAAACAGGTGATTGGACTGTTTTAATGGAAGACGATGTACAGGAGTTTATAGGTTATGATTACCTAGAAACCAAAGTAAAAATAGCACGTTACCGAAAAACAAAAACCAAAAAACACGGTGAATTTTATCAAGTAGTATTCAATTTAACACCTTTTTATCCAGAAGGAGGAGGGCAAGCAGGAGATAAAGGGTACTTAGAGTCTTCTCACGGAGATTTAGTGTATGTAGTTGATACAAAAAAAGAAAATAATTTGGTGATTCATTATATTAAGAATCTTCCAAAAAATGTAAACGAAGATTTTAAAGCGGTTGTAGATAAAAAAACTAGATCTTATACCGAAGCAAATCATACAGCAACTCATTTATTGCATCAAGCATTAAGAAGTGTACTGGGAGAACACGTGACGCAAAAAGGGTCGATGGTTAATAGCAAAGGTTTGCGTTTTGATTTTTCGCATTTTAGTAAGGTAACTTCAGATGAATTAAAGCAAGTAGAAAACTTTGTAAATGCTCGTATTCGTGAAGGTTTAGAGTTAGAAGAGAAACGAAACATTCCACATTCTTTAGCAATAGAAGAAGGAGCAATGGCATTGTTTGGTGAAAAATATGGAGACACTGTTCGTACCATAAAATTTGGTAGCTCCATGGAACTTTGTGGAGGAACTCACGTAAAAAACACCAAAGATATTTGGCATTTTATTATACTTCATGAAGGTGCGGTAGCTTCTGGTATTCGTCGTATTGAAGCGATTACTGGAGGATATGCAAAAGATTATTTCATATCGAATTCAGAAACCTATAAAAAAGTTTCTAAGTTGCTCCAAAATACAAAGGATCCTATTAAGAGTATTACTTCTATACAAGAAGAAAATTCAATTTTAAAAAAACAGGTTCAAGGATTATTGAAAGAAAAAGCCAAACATTTAAAATTAGAGCTTAAGTCTGAGATTTCAGAAATAAACGGAGTCAATTTCTTGGCAAAAGAAGTAGATTTAGATGCTAATGGGATTAAGGATTTGTCGTTTGAATTGGGAGGAGAAATCAATAATCTGTTCCTTCTTTTAGGAACCAAACAAAACGGAAAAGCATTACTTTCTTGTTATATTTCAAAAGACTTGGTGTCTTCAAAAACCTTAGACGCAGGAAAAATAATTAGAGATTTAGGAAGGTACATTCAAGGTGGCGGAGGAGGTCAACCATTCTTTGCAACTGCAGGAGGTAAAAACCCTGATGGGATTGCAGAGGCTTTAGTTCAAGGGAAGTCATATATATCATAATAGAAATAGGAATTAAGAAAAGAGAAATGAGTAATTTGTGATTATTAGTGCTTAATAAATGAAACTCCAAACAAAAATAAAATTAACACCACAAGAAAATCAAATAGATTATAATTCTAAGATTTTGTTGATGGGTTCTTGTTTTGTGGAGAATATGGGTGCTAAATTGGATTATTTTAAATTTCAGACGCTTTTGAACCCGTTTGGAATTTTGTTTCACCCGCTGGCGATTGAAAAATTAATTTCACGAGCTTTAAATGATACTGTTTTTATGGAGGAAGATATTTTCTTCTTTAAGGAACAATGGCATTGTTTTGAGGTGCATTCGGTTTTAAGTAATTCATCAAAAGATGATTTATTACAACAGTTGAATGATAGTTTGATTTATTTAAAAGAATATTTATTCAATGCAACTCATATTGTTTTTACTTATGGAACTTCTTGGGTTTATCGTTTTAATGAAACAAATTCAGTGGTAGCGAATTGTTATAAAATTCCGCAGCAACAATTTACAAAGGAGTTATTATCTGTTGAAGAGATTACTACTTCAATAAATAATGCTATATCATTAATTATAGAAATAAATCCAGCAGTTACTTTTATAAATACCGTTTCTCCAGTGCGACATTTAAAAGATGGATTTACTGAAAATTCGGTGAGTAAGGCTTATTTAGTTTCGGCTATCTATAATATTTCAAGTAAAAAAAGCTCATTGAGCGGAGTCGAAATGTTCCCTTCCTATGAAATTATGATGGATGAATTGCGAGATTATCGTTTTTACAAAGAAGATATGGTTCATCCTAATAATATAGCTATTCAGATTATTTGGGAAGCCTTTAATGAGGTATGGATTTCTTCAGAAACCAGAACCCTTCAGAAAGAAATTGCTTCTATTCAGAAAGGGTTACAGCACCGACCTTTTAACCTTGAAAGTAAAGAATATCAGTTATTTATAGATAAGCTGAATATTAAGATAAGTGCCCTTCAGAAAAAAATAAAACACCTAAAGTTTTAAGAATACGACAATTGCCTTATTGTACAAAGTTGAGTTTCGATGCATTTTTGCTTCATATTAACTAATAAACAATTCAACTTATGAAAACGATTAAAAAAACAATTTACATTTCATTTTTATGTCTATCAGTAATTTTATCATCTTGTAGTAGTGATGATGATAATAATGGAGATGGTGATAATGGAGGAACTGGTGGAGCAGAGTATTTAACTGCTAAAGTAGATGGTAGTAATTGGGCTGCCTCAACAGATTTCGAAACTCTAATTGGAGCTGAAACTGCAACTGCAAATGGAACTACTAATATGATAATTCAAGGAAGTATAAACAGCGGTGATTATATTCAGATAGTGATATCAAATTATAATGGTACAGGAACATATATTACCGGTGATGATATTCAAAATACAAATTCCCTATCTTATGGTGAATTAGTTGGGACAACTGGAATTGACCTTTGGTCTAATGGGTTTTTGACAGCAATACTCGGAGGTATCGGAGCTGGTGAAATTGTTGTTGAGTCAGATGCAAATGGCATTGTTACAGGTTCTTTTAATTTTATAGGATATAATGCTAATGATGAGTCTACAAAAAATATTACCGTAGGAGAATTCAAAGCGAATATTAATTAGATAAATAATCACATTTAAGTAAATCTCAAAGTTGAGGTTTTTACGTTGAAACCGGGAACGAACTTATTGTTTGTTCTCGGTTTTTTTTGAGGTAGAAAGTCTATGTTTTATGTTACAATTTCAATATCTGTCGGAATAACCTGTTGTATTCAAGCTTTTTATAATACGTCAAATGCCCTATTGTACTCTATTAGCTATTAATGCACCTTTGAATAAACTAATAAAACTATTATTATGAAAAAAACATTCTTATTTAATTCAATTATATGTTTTGTAATAACAACTTCAGTAGTTATTGCTCAAAAAGCAGAGACACCGGATTATAGATATGATGTGGGTGCGAAAATCAACGAAATGACTATTACACAAGGAGGAACATTGGTTGTAGCATCGAACGATGGTTTAGTTGGAATAAAACCTGGTGAAGATGATCTTATTTTTAATTTTACCGAATATGGTAGAGTAAAGCCAGAGGAATTAATGTTTATTCCAAATTCTCCCTATGTAATGGTTGGGCAAACTGGATTTGGAGGTATATCCTCTAAAAAAGCAGTAATCGATTATATGTCTGGAAAAGTTTTATTTACCACTCAAGATAATGGTTGGAAAACGGTAAACACTTGTACCGTGATGATGCCGCAAAATAAATTAGTGGTAAGTGGTCAAAGAACTTCAAAAGAAAAATATGCAAATGCAGTTGCTGTGTATGATTTAAATACAGGAAAAAGAGAGAGCTATATAATATTAAAATCTTCTGAAATTGTTTCAGGAAGACCCTTGCTTTTAAAAAGTGGATTAATAATACCTACTTCAAAGTCATTAATCAAAGTGAATTTGGAATCTGGAAATATTGAATGGACCACTAAAACGGATGATATTAAGTTTATGATAGCAGACGAGACTGAAACAGAAATTTATGCTCAAGAAATAAATTCAAGTGGTAAAAAAACAAGAATCCATAAAATAGCTCCAGATGGTTCTTTATTATGGGATAACCCTTATAAGATGAAAGGTATAATATCAAATTTTGAAATTTTACCACAAGGATTAGCAGTAGTAACTAATGTTGATAATTCTGGAGAGTCTGGGATTATGAAAATTGCAGCTGGAAGATCTGAATCTAAAATAGCATTCTTGGATGCTTCAAACGGGCAAGATTTATGGGAAAAAGCACCAAAAACAAAAGGATTTGTTCAACATTTTTACATTATGGAAGATGGTATCCTATTCGGAATTTTCGAAGGAGGAATTAATAAAATTTCTTTTGAAGGGAAAACACTTTTCAAAAAACCCTTAAAAACGGGACCGAATATTTTAACGATGGCTCATACAGATCAAGGATTAATTTATATTTCATCTGAGCAGGCCAATATTGTAAACCTAGAAACAGGAGAACAAGTTTGGAAGAAACCATTAAAATATAAAAAAACAGATGCAGTTAGCTCTACTTTCGATAAAAAAAATAGTAGATATTTAATAAGTGCAGATGAAAAACTATATGCTATTGATGCTAAAACGGGTGAGTCTAGTGTCTTGAGAGAATCAAAATTTAGTGGAAAAGAAACTCCAACTGGAATTGAAATGAGAGAAAAAGGGATTTTGCTTACATCCTCTCAAAATATGATGTTAGTAGATTGGGAGATAGAAACAGATTGGCATGAATATTATCGGGCCCCTGGTAAAAGTACTTTTGGAATAATTCTGGCAGCTACCGCTGCAATTGCTGCAACTGCAGCAGCAGCTAGTTCTTATGCAAATGCAAACCAGCACAGAAATACATTGGGAGGCTATACATCTACTGGTGAAGATTATAATGATATGGGAGATGCTATGGTTATGGCTGCTGGAGCATCGATTCAGGAAATGTTAAAGCGTTTTAAAGCAACTTCTGCAACTAAAGATGCAAGATTTGTATTAACTAAGTTTGATGACGGAATAGGGCTGGTAAAAATAAATAAGGATACTGGAGCTAATGAAAAAGAGATTGTGCTAAAAAACAAAAAACCTGAATATCAAGTAGATGAATTTGGAGGTTTTCTGTACTATAAAGCAGATGGAGATTCCATTTTTGTTTACGACTTAAAAAAATAACTTGATCTAGCCAAGTTAAATTGGATTGTAAATATGGGGATATTTTGCAGCCAAAAAATCCCATAACTTTGGTTATGGGATTAATTTTTGTATTAGTAACGTGCTTGAAAATTTAATTCTAACAAAAAAACAAATTCTTATGATCATTACTTGTAACTAAAAAAGAAGTATAAAGAATTTTAGAATAACTTAATTTATGAATGTATTATTGACCTTATTTCAAAGAAAAGAAACTTCAAGTGATCCACTTATGGTTTTCTTTACATTATTTGTTTCTTTATTTCCAGCTTTTGTAATAGCTGTCTTTTTACTTTTTGTGTACTTATTAATAGGTTTTGTTTTTTCAAAAAACGTATTGATAAAAACGGAAGCTAATAAAGGAATAACATATTCGATAATAGCAGGAGTATTCACAATTTTATCTTTTATAGCTTGTATAAAATGGGAATTTTGGTCTAGTGTTAATTTGTTAATTCCATTTATTATTTTCGGTTTTTTATTTAATAGAAAAGCTCATAAAATTGGTAAACAATCCAATACAACTAAAATTGTCTACGTCTTATTATTAATTGCCTTATTAATTGCATTAGGGTCAATTATTAATAGTAGAATGTTATAAGAAAGTATAATAATTATCTTTGTTACAAACTCCCAACCTATGAAAAAAAATATTTTCTTTCCCTTGTTTTTATACCTTTAAATTTTATCATTTCTCAAAGCTACTCTTTTGGTGATTGTGAAAACATGGATGGACGTTATGTTTTTTAAAACGCAGTTAAATACAGCAAGTCTGATCATTTATTTCAAATTGGAATTAAAGACAACGGAATTGATTTCGATATAGAAAATACAGAAATGGGGAGCTGAATTTTTAACATCCAAAAAAGAGCAAAAAACTTAAGTGGAAAGATAAAAATAACTTCAGAAATTGATAAAGGAACCTATATTTATATTGCGTTTCCTTCATAAATACGACATCTGCCTTATTATTTTACACTTCTCTTTTTAATAAATTTACAAACTAATTGTAATTGCAAATAATGTCTTTCTTTATTTCACTTTATGGTGTTGTAGTCGTTGTGATAATATTCTATTTTTTGAACTTAAAAAACACAACTTCTAAGCAACATTCACAAAAAATTCTATTCATTGAACAGACTATTTCTATGCACAAAACACAAATAAATTATAGAACCAAAGGCTTTCAAAAATATAACTTTCAAGTATATAATTTAAACGATTCTTTATTAGTACAATCCGAAATTAATTTGAATTGACTATTTTTAACTATTCAAAAACTTAAAATGAATTTTAAAAATACGTTTTCAATCTTATTATTTCTTTTTGTTGTTTCCTTTTCTTTTTCTCAAAAAACGGTTCAGAATATTGATAGTTTATTGATTGTACTGAAGACTTCAAAAGAGGATACTTCAAAAGTAATATTATATCAAAAAATTGCAGGACATTACAATATTACTCATTTAGATAGTGCAAGGGCATTTGCTGAAAAAGGAATTATTTTAGCTAATCAATTAAAATATTCCAAAGGACAATGGATGAATTTAAATGTCCTTGGAAATTACTACGAACGCAAAACCAATTATGTCGTAGCTTTAAAAAATTATAAGGTAGCATTGAAAATTATAGAGCAAACCAACGACACAAAAGGTTATGCTGTAGTATTAAATAATATTGCAACCATTCATATTAGAAAAGCAGAATACGATGAAGCATTAGTAAATATGTTTGAAGCCTTAAAAGCTGAAGAGAAATTAAACAACCAAAACGGAATCGCCCAAGCATATAACAATATAGGTGTGGCTTATTATTACCTTCAAGATTATGACAAAACAACACTTTACTTAACCAAAGCCCTAGAAATTCAAGAAGAATTAGGGAATGTTGACGGATTAATTAATGGCTATAATAATGTAGGAGCTATCTTAGATTATCAGAAAAAATATGATGAAGCTATCGTTTCTTATGAAAAAGGATTGGAAATTAGTAAGAAGATTAATGATAAAAAAATGGAAGCCATTCAGCTTTCAAACATAGCATTAGCCTATTCAAATAAAAAAGATTTTGCCAAAGCCGAAGCGTTTTTTGAAGAATCCATCACAATAAAAATTACAATAAAAGACGATAATGGTTTGGCAGCTTCGTATGCATCATTTGGAGAATCTCTTGCTGCTCAAGAACAATACACTAGGGCAAAATCAATCTTGAATAAAGGCTTAATTATTACAAAAGAAAAAGGAATAAAACAGGCAGAGAAACAAATTTATGCAAGCCTTTCGGAAATTGCAGAACAACAAAATGATTATAAAAAGGCTAATGAATATTTAAAAGAATATTTAGCAGCTAAAGATTCAATCTTAAACGAAAATAATGCTAAAATAATTGCTGAGGTAGAAACCAAGTATGAAACTGAAAAGAAAGAAAATGAAATTCTTCAGCAAAGAGCACAATTAGCAGAAAAAGAATTAGAAGTAAAACAAAAAAACTACATGATTTTTGGTTCTTTGGGCTTGGCAATAGTTTTGGGTTTAATAGGTTATTTAGTGTACAATCAGCAGCGATTAAAAAATCAACAACTTCAAAAAGAAAGCGATCTTAAAACAGCTTTAACAAGAATTGAAACCCAAAATAAATTGCAAGAAGAACGCCTTCGAATTTCAAGAGATCTTCACGATAACATAGGTTCGCAGCTTACCTTTATTATTTCGAGTATCGATAATTTAAAATATGGTTTTAAAGATATGGGCGATAAATTATCCAATAAATTAGTTGGAATAAGTTCTTTTACCACGCAAACTATTTACGAGTTAAGAGATACTATTTGGGCGATGAATAAGCAGAGTATTACTTTTGAAGACCTGCAAACTCGTATTACTAATTTTATTAATAATGCAAAAATAGCATCTGCAAACACAAAGTATTCTTTTGTTATTGATAAAGAAGTAAATCAAAATCATACTTTTACTTCTGTTCAGGGAATGAATATTTATAGAATTATTCAAGAAGCAGTTAATAATTCTTTAAAATATGCCAATGCTTCAAAAATTGAGGTATTAATAAAACAACAAAAGAGTAAATTAATAGTTAAAATTTGTGATAATGGTATGGGTTATAATAAAGGTAATGTTGCGTATGGAAATGGACTTAATAATATGGAAAAACGCACGAGAGATATTAAAGGTGTGATTAAAACTACTTCCGAAGAAGGAAAAGGAACAACTATTTCTATTGAGTTTCCATTAAATTAATGATTTATTAATACGACAATTGCCCTATTTTATATTATTGAAAATCAATTTATATTTGATACTCTGAAATTAATTAATTATGAATGTAAAAGTTGCTATTGTAGATGATAATTCATTTTTAATAAGTGCAATTAAAGAAAAACTTTCTTTTTTTGATGATATAATAATTAAACACACTTCATTAAACGGAAGCGATTTATTAACCAAGTTAGAAAACAATCATAATATAGATATTGTGTTAATGGATATTGAAATGCCAGTTTTAAACGGTATTGAAACCACTCAAATTGTAAAACAGAAATATCCACAGATTAAAATCATTATGCTTACCGCTTTTGATAATGATGAAAATATTTTTAGCGCAATTAAAGCTGGAGCCGATGGTTATTTGTTAAAAGAAATCAACCCAGAAGAATTACATAATGGTATTTTAGAAACCATAAATGGAGGGGCAGCTATGAATCCTTCCATCGCTTTAAAAACTTTAAAATTACTTCGGAACCCAATAAATATTTCAAACTTAAAAGACCAAGAAATTATTTCATTATCCAAAAGAGAAGTGGAAGTCTTGGAGCAATTAAGTAAAGGATTAAGTTATACTGCCATTGCCGACAATTTGTTTTTATCACCAAGTACTGTAAGAAAACATATCGAAAATATCTACAAAAAATTACAAGTTCACAGTAAAATTGAAGCGGTACAAAAAGCAAAAGACCATAATATTATTTAGTTTCTTTTTGAATTTATTTTATTGTCTAGTCGAGCGAAGTCGAGACCTATTTAAGTTGTAACAATTTTATGTTCTCAAAAATATTGTACTATATTTATCCAAACTTTTAAGAATGATAGAGGATAAATTAAAATTAAGCGACCGACTTGCCATTGAACGGACTCATTTGGCAAACGAACGTACTTTTTTAGCCTTTTTTAGATCGGCTGTATTCTTTTTAGGATCGGGTATTTCGATCATTCATATCAACTTTTTTGAGGATATTCCTTATTTAGGTTGGGGTTTTATAATGCTTTCTCCTATTATGTTTTTATTTGGACTATATCGGTTGATTAGAGTTCGGAAGTTTATCAAAAAAACAATTCAACAATCTTAATAAATACTATTTTTGCTTTTCTGAAGTTATTCAATACTAAACCTATTTATTATTATAATTCCCCAATTTATGAAATCATTTTCTTTCCTATTATTATTA
>JASFZG010000207.1:0-28657 GCA_046055745.1 Flavobacteriaceae bacterium
TCTTCCGAGATTATACTTCTTAATCCATATATTGTTGTTCCTACATTTTCAGATAATGTTACATATACATCTCCAATTACACTAGATGATTTTATTGCTGCGTGAGAAAAAGATCTACTTCCAGAGAGAACGGAAGTACTTATTATATAATTTTGAGAATCTCCAGTAATAATACCTTCAATTAATGGGATATTAGTTGAATTGTTAGCGCCAAGAGATAAAGATTTTGTATTAAAAGAATTTTTCATCAAAATGTCAAACGATGAAGCAGTAGTAGTTCCAAATGTGATTTTCCCATTATTTTGAATTCTAAAAGCTTCGGTTCCATTTGCACTATAAGCAATTGTGCTGGTTGTAGGACTAAAAAAACCAGTGTCTGAACTTGAAAAATGAAAACTGGGGTTTGCAGAAGATCCGTTGTCTAAACTCAACTCTTTCACATTACTTAAGGAATTTGGATCTAAAAAGTAAAGGTTGTTATCCCAATCAATAATTCGATTACTTATATATAGATCATTGTTTGTTGAATTAGTATCTCCAATATAAACGTTTCCACTTTGATATTCAATATCTACTCCAACATCTTTCCAGTCATCATCTCCCAATAAACCAACCCATGCAGCTGGCCCAGCATTATTATTCCAATAATAATACCCTGGAGCATTACCACCAGAAGTAGTTGTAAGATATACCATCATTCCTTGTTGAGCAGCAGTTGGGCTTGTTGCTGGAAAATCATCAATTCTAGGAATTAATAATCCGTCTGTATTGGAAGGGTTGGACTGATCAGTCGCCGTGATATCTAAAGTTGCTTTAGGATTTGTGTTGTTTATGCCTACTTGAGATTTTACAAGTAAGGGATAGACAAATAAAACAATGATAACAATAAAGTGCTTCAAAATAATTTACTTTTTTAATTTTTGTTTTAATCTTATATCTCTAGCTTGAGAAAAACTAGTAGTTTTATTATTTATTAATTCGTTTAGATCTGAAACTTGTTCTACTAAGGTAGTATTGTCCGTATTTTCTTTCTGTTGAAGAGAACAGAATAAAACCGTTAGAAAAACCGCAATAGCAGATCTAATTAAATTTTTCATACTTATTATTTGTGATGTTAAAAATATGAGTAACTAATAGGTTACAAATCATCCGATTGGGTGATTTTATGAATTGGAAATAATTATCTTGATTTTGTTGAAATCACCAAAGTAAATTCACCTTCTTCTAACCCTTCAGCTCCTACAACTCCAATAATTACTCTGTATGAATTATTTAAGGCTGTTAGATCGCTAACCGTACGAGTGTGGTCTTGGGTTCTCCCTCTTTTTTTACGGTCCCATTTATGATCGGTTTCACAACTAATGCAACTGTTTAAATCTGGAACAATTGGCATTTTATTTTCACCAACTTGATAAGCGTAAAGACTAAAGTTAGCCTTTGGGTCTTTTGGTATTACAGTAATAATTAATTCGCTATAGGTTGGGATTATTCCAGTAAAAAAAACATGATTTCCAGTAAATTTTTGTTTTTGAGTTTCTGGGAAACAAGCATTTTGACTGCTCCAAGCCCAAGATAAATCACTTACTTTCTCGCCTTGATTTAGGTTGCCAACATAACTTACATCTTTGTTAGGCTCTGGGATGACTTCAAAAATTGAAGATTGAGCATTCAAAAAAAAAGTTGATAAGATTAACAGTAAAGTTGTTTTTTTCATGGATATATTATTTATAACATTACTTGTCAAAATTAGTAGATGTTACAAGTTAAGATGTCACCCAAATGGATGAAATTAATAATGTTTAATAATATTAAGAATGACTGGTCTAAGAAAGGGGTGTTTCTCCTTTAGTTGAAATTTTATAAAAATGAATTCGTTAGTTGGAAGTAGAAATACTATCTGATAATCGAATCATTTTAATGATATTTTCTAGCCTTTTTTTTAATTTGTTGGTTTCAAATTCGTCAAGGTTTGAAAAGTTTGAATTATAAGAAAAATATTTTGGCTCAATAATGATTCCCCATGATATAGTTTTTGTCTTTTTTTGCGCTAATTCAATTAATAATTGTTCAATCTCTTTACTTTTTATAAATGAAGCTGCAAATTTTTCATTGGGGGACCAAACTTCTGGATATACATCGTTAGCTGACAATAGTTTAATTTTTTTATACCCTTTATATTTCATCACAACTTTGGTAATAGTTTTTAATAAGAATCCTTTAGTTTTTTTTGAAACAATAAATCGAAATAAATTATTTTTAGGTATTACTACACGCATTCTAATACCTTTAAAAACACGGTATTTCACTAAATGATCTTGATGAAAACCCTTATAACGAGTATGCATTAAAATAGTAAATGCTATTTTTATTTCTTGACCATCAATGACCCCTTTATACTTTGCAAAGGCAATACCTTCATCGTCAAATTCAAAACCAATAGATTGAAATATAGAAGTAAGATAATTTCTTATAGTACCCCTATCTCTATAACCAATAATAGAGTCTATGGGTTTTAAAATAGGCCTAGATATTTTCATTGTTTTTTTTAACTAAGCTATTATTGGTACTTTGAAGTGTTGTGTTAAACAATTGTTCTAACTCTTTTCTTTTTTTAATTTTTAAATTGCCATCTGTTACCTCTAATTTTAAATTAGAAAAGTATTTAAAGTTATCTTTATGGTAGGTAAAGTAGTGAACTAATTCTTTTGCAGTTGCTCCTTCTAAATAAATGGGTTTATCATAAATATAAGTGGCTTGTTTTACTAGCTTAACTTTACTTGATTTGTCAACATAATAAATGGTGTTTCGTTTACTCATCTCATTATAAAGCCAAACGTCATAAACTTTATAATCTCTCTTTTTTGATTGAAAAACAAGTATTTCACCTCCTTCTGTGGAATGTCCATTTATTGTAAAAGTATCTTTGCTAAATAGGGTTTTATTTATTTCAAAATCTTTTTCAAATTCAAAATCTTGAAATTCCTCTTTTTGTGTATTGTTAGAGCAAGCAGAAATTATTAAAGAGAGGGCTATTACGAGTCCAATTGTTGTTGAATTTTTCATATTTAAAAATAAATAGTAGCCTTCGATTTTGGTGTTGTTATTTTGTTTTTACCAAACGTCATATTGCTTAGTTTAGGCTGTTTTTTTGTTTTATGGTTAAATTCTTCTTTTGTATCTAAAACTCCGTCTGTATAAAACACGTAAATAGCTTTTCCAGTAGAAAGATTGTAATCAAAAACGGTTTTATCTTCATAATGGCTATCTTCTGTAGACACCCCTATTAAATAAAAGGCATTGTTTTGAAATCTATACTTATTTATGAAACTCCACATAGACGGACCGCCGCCGCCTTGATGTGAAATTATTAGTATTCCATTTTTAATACTTATATTCTGAAACGGATCTTCTGCCGAAGCACCACCTTCATTACTTTTCATAATTGCGGTATTCGATTTTCTCCAAATTTTCCAGTTATCTGCTTCTTTTTTATAAATATGTAATGCTCTTACTAATCCAAAATCTACAACACTATCTGTATTATAAATCACCACTTTTTCAGGAATTCCATCTTTATCTAAATCGCCTAGTGCTTCAGAAATAATTTCTAAAACTGCATCAGGGTTTTTATGAATACTATTATTCGTGTCTTTCTCTTGCCCTTTACAAGATGCTATTAATGTAATAACGGCGATTATTATGAGTTTGAATTTCATCTTTCTATGTTGTTTTATAATTCTTTTAAACCTTATTACTAAAAAAGTTTATCTAGATTTTGTTGAAATAACCAAGGTAAATTCTCCTTCTTCTAGCTCATCTGCTCCAGTTACTCCAATAATCATTCTATAAGGTCTATTAATAGCAACAAGATTGCTTACAGAGCGAGTGTGATCTTGTGTTTTGTTTACATAGTTCCTATCCCATTTATGGTCTGCTTCACAACGAATACAACTTGACAAATCTGGTACTATAGGCATATTGTCTACTCCAACTTGATAGGCATAAATGCTAAAATTCTTGGTTTTATCTTTTGGGATAACAGTTACAGTAATCTCACTATAAGCAGGAATGATTCCTGTAAAAAAGACATGGTTGCCAGTAAATTTATGTTTTTGTGTTTCAGGGAAGCAGGCATTAGAACTGTTCCATGCCCAAGATAAATTACTTAGCTTTTCTCCCTGTGAGAGGTCTCCACTATAGCTTACATCTTTGTTTGCTTCTGGAGTTACTTCACTAATAGTGGGTTGTTTTTGTGCGTTCAAAATAAAAGTTGTTAAGATTAATAAAAAAGGTAAAGATTTCATGATAATTTTGGTTTTAGTTATGGTTTTATAATTATATCGTACGTTTTGGGCCCTCCCATTCGTTTTCCTTTGTAGTATACTTCAAGTTCGAGTCTAATGGTTGTTTCTTCTTCAACTTTAGGAGATTTTATACTTCCTGTAATATATTTGGTTTCTTTGGACTTTATATCTATCCCATTGATTGAAAAATCAAAAGTTCCTCTAGCTGGGCGATAGTTAGAAGGTTTTTTACTCCTTATTTTACATTTCACCACCCAATCATTTTCAAAACCTATGATGTCACCATTATTTTTAACATCTACTCTAAGTTTATAGGTTTTTCCTGAAACCATTTTCTTTTCTAGGGTAATTCTATTAACATTAAGTTCAGGTTCTAATTCTACTACTTGGTAGTCTATTGTTATTTCTGAATCGTCTGTTTCAAAAAGTTTGTTATTTACTAGAATTTGATACTTTACGGCATATCTGCCAGATTCTAACGGAGTTTTTATGCTAGGGAATTTTACAGTTGTATAATCTCCAGGACTCCATTCTTCTGCATTAAAATCCACTTCAGCTTCAAAAACATCATCATCAACATTACTTGATGCTTTGCTGGTAAGAGTTGCTTTAATCGAAAAATCTCCTTCGGGCCACTTAATATTTCCTTTATTTTTTACAGTAAAGGATACAGGATATTCTTTTTCTGGATAAATTTTAGTAGTTACATTTTCTGAAAAATCTACTTCAAAAGATTCTTCTTCTACATCACAATCAATGGTAATTTCAGCATTTTTGGCATTAAAAGATTTTCCATCTTTCTGGATACTAATCTTTAGTTCATAAGTTCCTCCATTAGAAGGAGTATCGAAAGAGGAAGAGGCTACAGATTTTGAAGCTCCTGGTTGAAGGTTTTGTAAATCGATGTTTTTGTCAAATTCGAAAGCACTTTTCTCATCATCACTAGCTTCATCTGGAGCATCAGTGACTTCAGTAATAATTTTATAATCGCCATCTGGCCAAGTTGTTTCACCATTATTTTTAACAGTAATACTTATGGGAGGATATTTTTTTTCAGGCTCAAATTTAATCCCATCAATATTGTTTGAGATTTTTGCTTCAAAATTTTCATCAATGAGTACAGATAAGTCTTCACTAGTTAAAATAGAAGAACCGTTCTTTATAGTTAGTTTTAATTTGTAAGTACCAGGTACTGTTGGGCTCTTTAAGCTCCATCTAAATGTATATTCTTTGTTAGTGGTTACTCCAGAAATTAAATCGTGTGTGTATTCAAAATCTTCTCCAGCGCTTTTGTCTGGACCGCTTATATAGACAACTTCTAATGTGCAATTAGAGCGATTTAATTCTTGTTCTCCAGTATTTTTAATAGTAGCATAAACTTGGTAGTTATTCGATGGATTCATTTTATTAGGATAGCTAATGTTGGTAATATCTACAGAAAATTGAGCCATCATACCCAAAGAAAACAGGCTAAGGAAAAAGGAAAAAAAATAGTTCATTACTTTATAATTTAGCAAGAGCTTTGCGGAATAAGCTCTTTATTAGTTAGTTGTGAGTGCTAAATTATAAGAATTATGATTTTAAGACGTCATCCGAAAGAATGATATTAAAAAAATCAGGTATTTAATAATTTTCTAATCTTTACAATTGCAGTAGCTCGAGTATGAGTATCTAGCTTTTCGTAAATTTTTTGAACGTGAGTCTTAATGGTATTTAAACTAACAAAGTGCTTTTCTGAAATTTCTTTGTTGGTAAGTCCATTATAAAGTTCCATCAAAATATCGAATTCTTTATTAGTAAGTTTGTTAGGAAGGCTCTTGTTTATAAGTTCAATAGTTAAGGAACTTGTTTTTTTTCTACCTTGAAAGTTAGATAAGGCAATTTCGATTCCCGTAAAAAGATCGGCTTCATCAAAAGGTTTTACAATATACCCCATTGGAAAAGTATGCTTTACTTTGTCTAGGATGATTTTAGTAGAGTAGGAGGTTAGATATAAAAACGGAATTTGCCATTGCTGATTTATTTGTTCGGCAATAAGGATTCCATCGGTGTTGTTTCCCAAGTTTATATCTAATAATGCAAAATCTGGCTGGGTGTTATTTAGTATTTCAAAAGCTTCCTCTTTGGTATAAGCTATACCAACGACGTCGTAATTCACCTGAAGAAGAATCTCTTTAATATCTTCTGCAATTAAGGGTTCGTCTTCAACAATGAGGATTTTTATTTTAGACATTTATTCGGTTTTAAACTTGTTTATTTTTAAGGTAATATTAGTGCCTTTTTCTGAACTTTTTAAATTAAGTTTTGCGTTTAATTTTTGACTAAACGAACGGATTAATTTATAACCTAAACTTTCTGAGTTTTCAATAGAAAAATCTGCTGGTAATCCTTCACCATTATCATTTACTTCCAAAGCTAATATATTATTTGCGATATATAAAGCTACCGAAATTTCACCAGAATTCTTATTAATAAAAGCATATTTAAGTGAATTGCTAATTAATTCATTTATGATGAGACCTAAAGGAATTACTGTGTCTACATCCAGTTTTAATGGATCGATATTGGTGTTTACCTCAATAGATTTGTCTGTTGTTTTATAAGTAGCGACTAAATTTGTAACTAATTTACTAATGTATTGTTGGGTGTCCACTCCAACTAAATTATTATCTTGATATAAGTTTTGATGAATTAATGCCATTGCTTTTACTCGGTTTCTTCCTTCTTGTAATGCTTGTTGCGCATTGCTATCTTTTGTTTGCCGTTGTTGTAAGCTAAGTAAAGACGAAACTACCTGTAGGTTGTTTTTTACACGATGATGAATTTCCTTTAAAAGCACTTCTTTTTCGTCTAAAGCCTTAGATATTTGCTTATTTTTATTTCGGTTTTTTACAAAGAAAAACCCTAACAATAATGCAATAATTAAAATAGTAACAGAAAAGAATAAATACATTTTTCGTTGCAATTCTTTTTCTTGGGCTTCTAATTTCTGTTGTTCTTGTTGCTTATCAAAATCATATTGCATCTGAAGCTGAGTAAATTTCTTAATATTTTTTTCACTAAAAATAGAATCGTTTGCAATTACATAAAGTTGGTGGTTTTCCAACGCATTTTCAAAATCACCTAATCCTTTATAGGCTTCAAATAAACATTCACATGATTTTGCTTGATATTCTAAATCGTTGTGTTGAATTGCAAGATTTTTTGCAGTTTCACAATCTTTTTTTGCGTTGGAATAATCTTTTTGATTGTTGAATAATATTCCTCTTTCAGTTAAGGTGTTTATTAGACCTGAAGGATTATCGATTTCTGAATAAATTTGAAAAGCTTTGTTATAACTTTTTAATGCTTCATTATAATAACCATTTTTTAAATAGGCAATTCCTATAGTTAACTCTGAATTTCCAATAGATCGTAATGGAGCATTTCCTTTTAATTTTAACTCCTTTGCTTCTAATAATATATTAAGAGCCTCATTATAATTTCCCATTTTCAATAACAAATCTCCTTTGTTGGTTAAAATTCCGCCTGCATTAATATTTGATTTAAGTTTTAATGCATTTTGGTAAGCAGTTTCATAATAACTTAAAGAAATTTCATACTCTTCCATTTGATTGTAAAAATTAGCTATTGAGTTATTCAATACTAAATTTCTTCCTTTAAATTTATAAATTTCTTCTTCAGAAAGTGTTAGTGTGTCGATTTTATCTAAATAAGATTTTGCCTCGAGCATAGAACTAATCGACTTAGAAATATTACCTTTCTTCTTGTAGACACCACCCATTGAATTCAAAATCGAAGACTTTAATAATGGGTTTTTTACATCGTTTATGTAATTGTTTGCAATATTTAATGAAATTAACGAAGAGTCTAATTGAGTGTTGTAATAATGGTAATTACCTAATGAATAATAAGCTTTAGCTAAAAGCTCTTTATTTTTCTTTTTTTCTGAAATTTCTATAGCTTCATTTATGAATCTCCTTGTATTTTTTACATAACGGTATTTGCCTGAATAGCCAGAAAGTAAAGTAACTTTTTCTGAATCGGTTGGAGTTTTTTCTATTATTTGAAGCAATGAATCTACTTGCTTAATAGAAATAATGTTGTTTTGAGAATAAACTGAAATAGAAAAAAACAGGAGTAATATGTAAGAAAAAAAATTCAAACTTAAACTTTGGGTTAGCTCTAGCAAGGTACTATTTTTTAACTTATTAATAATTAAAATCATTTAGTTATAAAATAGTCAAAATAGAAAACCCACCACAGATGTGATGGGTTTTCGCCCCAAATTTGATTAATAACGTACGTTATCAACCTACTTATGTAAGTTGCTAAGTTACAATAAATGTTTCGGTAGTTGCAATGATGTACTATTATTCGTACAATAATTTAAAAAAAGACAATTTAAGTGCTAAATAATCAGTGAATTAGAGGAATAAACTGACAAAATAATAATAAAGCTTATCTTTTGTTATGAAATTCTGAAAGTTTATTTTCAAATTTACCATTATTATAAATGGAGGCACTAAAGTTTTTATGTATGGAATAGTACCCTGTTTCTCCTTTTTTATTGATAGCAATATATCCAACTTGAAATTTTTTATAATTAGAGTTCTTAGAGACAATCCGATGAATAGCTTCTTCACATGCTTCTTGTGGTGATTTTCCTTGACGCATTAATTCTACTATTAAAAAGCTACCAACAGTTTTTAAAACTTCTTCTCCCAATCCAGTTGCAGTAGCTCCACCAATCTCATTATCGATAAATAAACCAGAACCAATAATAGGAGAATCTCCAACACGTCCTGCCATTTTATAAGCCAAACCACTAGTTGTACAGCCTCCAGAAATATCACCGTTTTTATCAATGGCCAACATGCCAATAGTGTCGTGATTTTCTATATTAATAATTGGCTTATATTTTGAAGTTTTTTTCCATTTTTCCCAAGCCGTTTTTGAAGCTTCTGTTAGTAGGTTTTCTCTTTTAAACCCTTCAGAAATAGCGAATTCTTCAGCACCTTTTCCTGCTAATATTACATGGGGAGTTTCTTCCATTACTTTTCTTGCCACCGAAATAGCTTCAGTAATATTCTGCATAAAAACTACCGAGCCATAATTCCCGTTTTCATCCATAATACAGGCGTCCAATGTTACATTTCCATCTCGATCTGGATAACCACCCTTTCCTACAGTTTGATTTTTTTCGTCTTTTTCTTCCACATTACAACCTTGTTCTATAGCATCAATTGCCTGTTTTCCTTCTTCTAATAATTGCCCTGCTTTTATGGTAGCATTTGGAATGTTCCAAGTAGTAATAACTATTGGAAATTCTACTTTAGGAAGACTGTTTTCAGTAGTCTTATTATTTAATTTTTCCTTTTTAGAATTACTTGCAAAGATGCTTGAACTAACAGCAACACCAAGCCCTGTTAATGAAGCTCGTTTTATAAATTTTCTCCTTTTCATAAAAAATCTTTTTGTTTAAAAGTAATGAATTTATTAAAAGCAAGTTAAAAAATATCAGACTCTATTCAGATTCTTTTAAAGAACCTATATTTATAAATTCAACTTTATCTATTCTTATGCGTTGGTTTATTTTTATTGTTATTTATACGTTAATCGATTTGTATGCTTTTCAGGCGATTAGATCGTTTTCAAAAAGTTTTTGGGTTACTGGAATTTACTTTCTTATTTCAATTTCTGTTATAACAACATTATATTTTCTATTAAACTCTAGTGGTTCGGCCAATTTTATGCAACCACCAAGAAATTACGTTTTTGGAATATTTCTAGTAATTTTTATTCCGAAAATAATTGTAATAATTTTCATGTTTGGTGAAGATGTGATGCGATTTTTTACAGGATTGTTTTATACCTTTTCTGAAAATGAATCTGAATTTCATTTGCCTTCTCGAAGAAAATTCATCAGTACTCTAGCGTTAGGAATTGCAGCAATCCCTTTTACATCATTGCTTTACGGAATGATTAAAGGAAAATACAACTTTAAAGTATTGCAATACGAATTAGAATTTTATGACCTTCCGGAAGCTTTTGATGGATACACAATTACACAAATAAGTGATATTCATAGTGGAAGTTTTGACAACCATGAAAAAATAAAATACGCGGTAGATTTAGTGAACGAACAGCAAAGTGATGTGATTCTTTTTACGGGAGATTTGGTGAATAACGTTGCAGAAGAAATGCACGATTGGAAATCTCTTTTTTCAACTTTAAAAGCATCAGATGGAGTGTTTTCTATTCTTGGAAATCACGATTATGGCGATTATGTTCACTGGGAAAATGATGCTGATAAAACTCAAAACCTTCAAAATCTGAAGAATATTCAAACAGAAATGGGTTGGGATTTATTGCTAAATGAACATCGTTTTTTAGAAAAAGGAAACGACCGTATTACATTGATAGGAGTCGAGAATTGGGGCGAAAACGGATTTAAACAAGCAGGTGATTTAGACCTTTCTTATGAAGGAGTTGATAATAATGATTTTAAAATTTTAATGTCTCACGATCCATCTCACTGGAAATCGAAAGTAAAACATGACGACCGTAATTTTCATCTAACCTTAAGTGGTCATACTCACGGAATGCAATTTGGGATTGAAATTCCGGGTTGGATCAAATGGAGCCCTATAAAATATCGATATGAAAATTGGGCAGGAATTTATGAAGAACAAGGGAGGTATTTAAATGTAAACCGTGGATTTGGATATTTAGGATATCCAGGACGTGTTGGAATATGGCCAGAAATTTCAGTCATTAAATTGAAGAAAAAACGAAATAATGTTTAATCCCTTGAATTGCCTATATTTGTCGTACAAAGTTTACCAAACAATTACACTATGTCAAAATTTGGAGAATTAATTGAAACTCATGTACCTGTACTTATAGACTTTTATGCTGATTGGGACGATGTTTGTAAAGAAATGCATCCCGTTTTAAGAGACGTAGCTTCTGCTTTAGGAGATAATGCAAGAGTAATAAAAATTGATGTTGAAAAAAATGAAGAACTTTCTAAAGCACTTCGAGTAAAAGGCTTGCCAACACTTATGATTTACAAACAAGGCAAAATGAAATGGCGCCAAAGCGGTGAACAAGATGCCAATACACTTATTGGATTGGTAAAGGAATTTATCTAGTTAAAGATTTATGGGTTGACAATTTAATCCGTTTTCTTTTAAGTGCTTCAACATTTTTGGCAGTACGTATCTTAATTTTTCTTCAGCCTTTAAACTATCGTGAAAAACAATAATACTACCCGATTGTAAATTATTAATTACATTTTCTAAGCATTTTTCTTTTGAAATAGAAGAATCAAAATCAGCACTCAGAACATCCCACATAATTATTCTATATCCTTTTTGCTGAAGAATAGCTGCTTGTTTTGAAGTCATTTTCCCGAAGGGAGGACGGAATAATAATTCTGAATTTTGGATTCTGAATTTTGAATGCAAAATTGAACTGGTTTTGTCATCCTGAACTCGTTTCAGGATTTCTTCAAAAGTAACGCAATTACCTATGTACTCTTCAGTATTGGTTTTCCAACCGTTTAAATGATTAAAAGTGTGATTTCCTATAGAATGTCCTTCAGAAATAACTTGCTGAAAAATAGTTGGATGTTTCGAAATATTATCTCCAATACAAAAAAAAGTAGCTTTTGCTTGGTGTTTTTTCAGAAGTGATAATACCCAAGGAGTAACTTCTGGGATAGGTCCATCGTCAAAAGTTAAATAAACATCATTGTTATTATTTGGAAACGCCCAAACTCGTTCCGGAAATATCCGTTGAACAAATTGGGGTGTTTTCACCAAATAGGATTTCACTTTTTTAGTTTCCGATAAGTTGAGAAATGGTATCTATTTCAGTTTCTACAGGTTCTTCTTCAATTAAATTTTCATCAGTTTCTAGCAAGTCATTTTCAGCTTGAGAGAATTGAAATAATTTTAAATAATCATTGAACTTTTTAGCTTCACTTAAAGTAAACTCTTCTGTGTCATACGATGCTAAAACATCTAACAAACCTCTGTAGCGTCCTAAATCACTAAATATTTCATCACCCAATGCTTCTTGTCTTTTATAACTTAAAGAGGCGTAAAATTCTAAATGTTCTTGGTAATGTTTTACTACAGAATCATATACTTGGTGTGCTTTTTCTTTTCGGTCTATTTTGTAGTAGCCTATTACAAATGGTTCTAAAAGTGAATAGAATTCAAAGTCATCAACCGGCATTTTTTCCATTGCTAAATCTAGAATGGTTTCGGCTTTATTATTTTTTCCTTCTTCAGTTAAAGCATCTGCTAATCTTGATAAATTGCTTCGGTAGGTGATTCCGTTTCTGCGGGTTTCAACATCGTGATAAATATCTGGAGAGCCACTGTTTCCCCAATCCCAATTCATAACGATATCGTACATTTTATCGCTATCTACTCTTCCCATATCAAAAGGATTTCCTTTTTCAAGAGGCGTGTGAATAGGTACTAATTTATAAACTACCCCTTCTAATTGAAGGTACTCTTTCATCCAGATATAATCGTCATCTCCAAAAGCACCACCGCTAAAATAAATAGGACGTTCCCAATTGTTGTTAGCAATAACATCAAGCATTAATAATCGGTTTTTATACAGTACATTACCCTTTAAAACAATGTCGATATAGGGTACAATTTTGTCTGCATCTTTAGCATCTACAATTTCGTTTCGCAATACCGCTTCCTTATCTACAGGAACCCGAATTATTTTGGAAGGGAATGTGTTTGCCCACTGTCGACTTTCTAATTCAATTTGTGTTTTTCTACTATCATCGGCTACAAAATTCATCCAATCTTTAATATTGATAGTATCTTTTCTTGTTTCTTGAAAGAATAAGAAATCACGAGAACCAAACTTATATTTATCATGAGTTAATTGTGAAGGAATTGGATCGCTACTAAAAGCTTTCTTTTTCATATCATCAATATACCAATCTGTTTGAAATAAGCTGGTGTTAACAACTCTTACGTCTTGACGATAGCCTTCAATTCCTTGTGCATACCAAAGCGCAAAGGTGTCATTGTCTCCAATGGTAAATATAATGGCGTTTTCATCGCAAGAATCCAAATACATTTTTGCCATAGATTGTGCTGTATATCTGTTAGAACGGTCGTGATCGTCCCAATTTTGACAAGCCATTAAACCCGGAACTGCCAATGCCGTACCAACCAATACCAGTGGTACTGCGAGTTTTGGTTTTACGTATTCTTTGACGACTTCAAAAAGTGCATAGACGCCAAAACCTATCCAGATGGCAAATACATAAAAAGAACCTACCAAAGCATAATCTCTTTCTCTGGGTTCAAAAGGTCGTTCGTTTAAGTAAATTTTTAAGGCGATTCCTGTAAAAAGGAAGAAGATTAATAAAACCCAAAAGTTTTTTGGATCATTTCTGAAATGAAACAATATTCCAATAATACCAAGAATAAATGGAAGCATAAAATAAGTGTTTCTAGCTTTATTGTTTTTAGCATCGCTTGGTATTTTGCTTTGATCTCCCAGACGCATGTTGTCTACAAATCCAATTCCAGTAAGCCAATTTCCGTGTAAGTCTGTGTATTCTCCTTGCTTATCATCTTGTCTTCCGCTAAAATTCCACATAAAATACCGCCAATACATATATCCAAATTGATATTCGAACATATACCCCATATTTTGCATAAAACTTGGTTTCTGAATATCTAGATAAGGACCAAAATCTTTTAAGAATCCATCAAAGTCATCTGCTGCAATTTTGCCTTCCCTTATATCTTGTTTAAATTCTCTTACAATATCTACTAATTGGGATTCTCCTAGTAATTCCCTTTTAATAGTGAAGTCTAAGCCATCGGTAAATTCCATATAATTAGAAGCATGTTCAATACTCCACATTCTTGGAAAAAATCCTTTTTGAGCATCATCTGTGTTTTGAGAAGCGTTTTTGTAGTCGTTTACGATAATATATTTTCCAGTTCTTTCGTCTTTTTCAAACTTAGGTTTATCGTCTTTATACGGGTTTGCAGGATCAAGACCAGCGTATTTTTCAGTAAAAAGAGGGCCGTAAAACAAGTGAGATTCTGGGTATTGTTCGCGGTTATAGTAAGCTAATAGTTCCCGAGCATTGTTTGGATTGTTTTCATTAATCATAGTACCTGCATTCGCTCTAACAGGAAGCATAATCCAACTGGAGAAACCTATAAATATAAATAAAATAGAAAGTAATAAAGTGTTTAGTTTAACCATTTGATTACTACGTGTATAGCGTAATAAAAAGTAGAAGAGTCCCGCAAATAATAATCCAGCAATGATTGTTCCAGAGTTAAAAGGCATTCCAACACTATTTACAAAAAATATTTCTGAAGCACTAAAAAGCTTTAGTGTCGTAGGTAATAATAGTTTAAAAATAAATAACAAAATCGCGACCATTACCGCGTTTGCAATAATGAAATTTTTAATGGTTACGGTTTTATAATTTTTAAAGAAATATAGCATTCCCATTGCAGGAATGGTAAGTAATCCCATAAAGTGAACTCCAAATGAAAGCCCGATAACAAAGGCGATTAACACCACCCAACGATCACCACGAGGTGAAAACATATCACGTTCCCAACGAAGGGCTAAGTAGAATAATACAGACATTATTAATGCTGCCATTGCGTATACTTCGGCTTCCACCGCATTGAACCAAAAACTATCTGAAAAAGCAAAAGCTAGGGATCCTATCGCTGCACTTCCTAAAATTGCATAATTTTTATCATTAGTAATTTCATTATTTTTTGAAATGATATTTGTTAATAATAAGGTGATAGACCAAAACATAAAAAGAATGGTAAAAGCACTAGCAAATACCGACATTAAGTTTATGGTAAGAGCTATACTAGTAGGTTCCATAGCGAAAATGGAGAAAAAAGCACCTAATAATTGGTATAAAGGAGCTCCTGGAGGGTGTCCAACTTCCAAGTTACTAGAAGTGGTAATGTATTCTCCCGCATCCCAGAAACTAGCAGTTGGTTCTACCGTAAGCCAATAGGTTAAAAGTGCGATGGCAAATACCAACCAGCCTAGAATGTTATTCCATTTTTTAAAGTTGAAGGAATTCATATAGTGTTTCAATTTTGTTTGTGGCGAATTTACTAATAAAATGTAACGTAAAAATGGCTAATTTTATTATTAAGGAATGAATTAAAAATATTTTATAAATTTTATTTTAAAAAATTTGTACAAGCCAAACTTTGTATTAAATTTGCACCCGCTTACGTATATTTTCGTTGAGCAAGAAAATTGGCCTATGGTGTAACTGGCAACACGTCTGTTTTTGGTATAGAAGAGTCTAGGTTCGAGCCCTAGTAGGCCAACGAAATCTCAATCTTTAATTAGGTTGAGATTTTTTCGTTTATATTGGAATTCTTTAAAAAACGAGAAGTTTATTAACCCAATTCAAAATTGTTATATTTACAACTGGTATTAAAGTCAATATTTAAGCTAATAACCTCAATTATTGAATTGAGGTTATTAGCTTTTTTAAAACTATACTTTAAAAGTAATCACAGGCATATTTGCGTGATTTACTAAATCTTCACTAACGCTTCCGTTAAAGAAATGTGATAGACCTTTTCTGCCATGAGTTCTTAAGCCAATAAGATCGGCATTAACCTCTTTTGCAAAGTTTAATATTCCTCTTTCTACAGATGTGTCATTGTATATATTAATAGTATAATCACTCTTTTCGATCTCAAAATTATTTGTAAATATCTTTAGTCTTTCGTTTATTTCGGTTGTGGTAATAAAAGCATTTGGAGTATTAACAAAAAGTAAATTTAAATGTGCTCCTGTTCTTTTTATAATTTCCTGAATTTTTTTAAATGGTTCCTCGTATTCTTCAGAAAAATCAGTCGCATAAACAAAGTTGGAGATATTAAAGTTTTCGTGCTCATTTTTAATAACTAAAACAGGAGCTTTTGAAGTACGCACCACTTTTTCTGTATTGCTACCGATAAACATTTCCATAAACCCATTAATGCCATGAGAACCCATAATAACAAGGTCAACATTTTTTTCGACCACAGCTTCTTGAACATCGTTATAAACTTCTCCATGACCAATAAGTGCATCGTGGATTAATAGTCCTTCTAGATATGGTTTTTTTAACAATTCTTCAAAATGTTTTTTTGCAAGTTGAATAAAAAACAGAGACTCTGGCATTGCACTTGTTTCACTTGATGAAGCTAGGTGTAATGGAAGTTCTAACGAGTTTAATATGTAAATTTCGCTATCATTTTGTTTGGCAATTTGAGCAGCAACTTTTAAAGCGTTTTCTGCTTGTTCAGAAAAATCTGTAGGGACTAATATACGTTTCATAAAATGGTTTTTTTAGGCTTGTTTTAAGAGTTTTAAATTACAAAAATAAATCGGAAGTAGAAAGGTTTTTTTTAAAAGTTAAAAATTACTATATTTGCACCGAATTTGATAAGAAAAACTAGCTGAGGGGACATAAAGTCCCCTCTTTTTATAGCTAAATTTGATGAAGGAAAAAGTAAAAGAATTGCTAGATCAGGCTTTAGAGGAAAACAACTCATTGTTTTTAATAGACTTTAGCATAACAGAAGGGAACCAAATTAGGGTAATTATCGATGGTGATCATGGAGTATCGGTTAAAGATTGCATCGCTGTAAGCCGTGCAATAGAACATAACATTGACAGAGAAGAAATTGATTTTTCGTTAGATGTTGCTTCGGCAGGTGTTTCTCTACCACTGACAATTCCTCGTCAATTCGTAAAAAACTTAGGAAGAAGACTTAAAGTAAGAAACCAAAATCAAGAAATTTTTGAAGGAGAACTTACTAAAGCAAACGATACAGAAATAGAGCTTCAATGGAAAGCTCGTGAACCTAAACCAATTGGAAAAGGTAAAGTAACCGTACAAAAAGAAGTTGTACTAGATTATAAAGATATTGCAGAAGCAATAGTGATGATAACATTTAATTAAAGGAATATGGAGAATTTAGCATTAATCGATTCTTTCTCAGAATTTAAAGATGATAAGTTAATAGACAGAGTAACGTTAATGTCAATTCTAGAAGACGTTTTCAGAAATGCATTAAAAAGAAAATATGGAGATGATGATAATTTTGATATCATTATCAATCCAGACAAAGGAGATTTAGAGATTTGGAGAAATCGTGTAGTAGTTGCCGATGGTGAAGTGGAAGAACCAAATCAAGAAATTTCATTAACCGATGCTCAAAAAATTGAATCGGATTACGAAATAGGTGAAGATGTTGCTGAAGAAGTAAAATTAATCGATTTAGGTCGACGTTCTATTTTGGCTTTACGTCAGAATTTAATTTCAAAAATTCACGAACACGATAATACTAATATCTTTAAATATTTTAAAGAATTAGAAGGCGAAATTTACACCGCTGAGGTTCATCATATTCGTCACCGTGCTATTATTTTGTTAGACGATGAAGGAAATGAATTAATCCTTCCGAAGGAAAAACAAATTCCTTCAGATTTTTTCAGAAAAGGAGATAATGTAAGAGGAATTATAGAAAGTGTAGAGCTTAAAGGTAACAAACCTTCTATTGTAATGTCTCGTGCACATCCAAAATTCTTAGAAAAATTATTTGAACAAGAAATCCCTGAAGTATTTGACGGATTAATTAACGTTAAAAAAGTAGTTCGTATTCCAGGTGAAAAAGCGAAAGTTGCTGTAGATTCTTACGATGACCGTATTGATCCAGTTGGAGCTTGTGTGGGAATGAAAGGGTCTCGTATTCACGGAATTGTACGTGAATTAGGAAACGAAAATATAGATGTAATTAATTACACAACCAATACACAGTTATTTATTACTCGTGCGTTGAGCCCAGCAAAAGTAACTTCAATCAAATTGAATGAAGAAACTAAAAGAGCAGAGGTGATATTGAAACCAGAAGAGGTTTCGAAAGCAATTGGTCGTGGAGGACATAACATTCGTTTGGCAGGTTATTTAACAGGCTACGAAATTGATGTATTGCGTGAAGGTGCAGAGGAAGATGTAGAATTGTCAGAATTTGGTGATGAAATTGAAGGATGGATCATCAAAGAATTTGAAAAAATTGGATTGGATACTGCTAAAAGTATATTGGAAAATAGTCTTGCTGAATTGGTTAAAAGAACCGATTTAGAAGAAGAAACTATACAAGAAGTATTAAATATATTAAAAGAAGAATTTGAAGAGTAGTAGTATTTTTTACTACATTTATTCAAATTTAAAGTGAAACACAGGAGAAAGCATATTTATGGCTGAAGTAAAAACAATGAGACTTAATAAGGTACTACGTGAATTCAATATTTCGTTGGATCGTGCAGTAGAGTTTTTAAGTTCAAAAGGACACGAGGTGGAGTCTCGACCTACCACAAAAATTTCTGATAGCGAATATCAGGTTTTGTTTGAAGAGTTTCAGACAGACAAAAGTAAAAAGGTAGCTTCAAAAGAAGTAGGTGAAGAGAAAAGAAAGGAAAAAGAAGAAATTCGATTGGCTTCAGAGCGAGAGCACGAAGAAAAACAACGAAGATTAGAAGCTTCCCGAAAAGTAATTAAAGCCGAAGTAAAACTTGATGGACCAAAAACATTAGGTAAAATTGACCTTGCTTCTGGGAAACCTAAAGTGGAAGAAAAAGCTCCAGTTAAAGAAGAAGTTTCTGAGCCTAAAGAGGAAGAGAAAACTCCTGTAAAAGAAGTGAAAGTTCCTGTAAAAGAAGAGAAAGTAGTTGAGGTAAAAGCAACTATTAAAGAAGAAAAGCCTAAAAAAGAAGAAGTTTCTACTCCTGTAAAAAAAGAAACTACTCCTAAGCCTGAGGCTAAAAAAGAAGAAGCTCCTATAAAAACTTCTGCAAAAAAGGAAACTCCTAAAACTCCTGTTAAAGAAGCTCCTAAAAAAGTAATTAAAGAAGAGAAAAAACCTGAAGAAACGCCAGAAAAACCATCTGAGCCAGAAAAGGTTGTTACTCAATATAAAAAACTGGATGGCCCAAAAATAACGGGTCAAAAAATTGATTTATCTCAATTTAAAAAACCAGAAAAGAAGAAAAAAGAAGTTAGAGGAGCCGATGCTAATAAAGAAAAACGTAGCAAACGTAGAAGAATAAGCAAAGGACCCGGAACCGGTGGAGGTCGTGGAGGCAATAATCAAAATAGAGGAGGTCGTAAAAAGATCGCACATACTCCAAAAGAAGAGCCTAGCGAAGCAGACGTACAAAAACAAGTAAGAGAAACTCTTGAAAAACTTCAAGGGAAATCCTCAAAAGGGAAAGGTGCAAAATACCGTAGAGAGAAAAGAGATACACACCGTCAAAAAACGGAAGTTGATCAAGCGATACAAGATGCAGAAAGCAAATTATTAAAAGTAACAGAATTTGTTACGGCTAGTGAAGTTGCAACAATGATGGATGTGCCAGTTACGCAAATCATTTCTGCGTGTATGTCTTTAGGAATGATGGTGACAATGAACCAACGTTTGGATGCAGAAACAATTGCTATTGTTGCAGAAGAATTTGATTACACTGTTGAGTTTATCAAGGCAGATATCGAAGAATCTATCCAAGAAGTAGAAGATGCGCCAGAAGATTTAAAAGATCGTGCACCAATTGTTACGGTGATGGGTCATGTAGATCACGGTAAAACTTCTTTACTAGATTATATAAGAAAAGAAAACGTAATCGCTGGAGAATCTGGTGGAATTACACAACATATTGGAGCCTACGGAGTAGAATTGGATAATGGTCAAAAAATCACTTTCCTTGATACACCAGGTCACGAAGCCTTTACAGCGATGCGTGCCAGAGGTACACAAGTTACAGATATTGCAATTATTGTTATTGCAGCAGATGATGATATTATGCCACAAACTAAAGAGGCAATAAGTCACGCACAAGCTGCTGGAGTTCCAATAGTATTTGCTATTAATAAAATAGATAGACCCGCTTCAGATCCTGAAAAAATTAAGGGTAGTTTAGCACAAATGAACTTATTAGTAGAAGATTGGGGTGGTAAAATACAATCGCAAGATATCTCTGCTAAAACTGGAGTTGGTATCGAAGAATTACTTGAAAAAGTATTACTAGAAGCTGAGTTATTAGAGCTGAAAGCAAATCCAGATAAATTAGCAAATGGTACGGTGGTTGAAGCTTTCTTAGATAAAGGTAGAGGATATGTTTCTACAATTTTAGTACAAGGTGGTACTTTAAAGATTGGAGATTATATGTTAGCAGGACAATGTAGTGGTAAGGTAAAAGCAATGCACGATGAACGTGGACAGAAAGTTGAAGTAGCTGGACCTGCAACACCAATTTCAATATTAGGTTTAGATGGAGCGCCACAAGCAGGTGATAAATTCAACGTGTTTGATGACGAACGTGAAGCAAAAGCGATTGCATCTAAACGTACACAATTACAACGTGAACAATCAGTGAGAACACAACGTCATATTACACTAGATGAAATTGGACGTAGAATTGCTCTTGGAGATTTCAAAGAATTAAATGTGATTCTTAAAGGTGATGTGGATGGTTCTGTGGAAGCATTAACAGATTCATTCTTGAAATTATCTACCGATGAAATTCAAGTAAATATTATACATAAAGGAGTTGGTGCCATTACCGAAAGTGATGTGTTGTTAGCTTCTGCTTCCGATGCAATTATTATAGGGTTTAATGTGCGGCCAATGGGTAATGCACGTCAGATTGCTGATAAAGAAGAAATCGATATCAGAATGTACTCAATTATCTATGCAGCGATTAACGACCTTAAAGATGCAATGGAAGGAATGTTGTCTCCAGATATGGTGGAAGAGATTACTGGTACTGCTGAAATTAGAGAAACATTCAAAATTTCTAAAGTTGGTACTATTGCAGGTTGTATGGTTCTTACTGGAAAAATTTATAAAGACGCAGGAATTAGATTGATTCGTGAAGGAGTAGTAGTTTACACTGGTGAGCTTTCTTCGTTAAAACGATTTAAAGATGATGCTAAAGAAGTAGCGAAAGGATACGATTGTGGTATGCAAGTTAAAAACTACAACGATATTAAAGAGAGTGACATTATCGAATGTTTCAGAGAAGTTGAAGTTAAGAAAAAACTGAAATAATCGTTTTCATTTAAATAATTTATAAATCGGCTCTAAGAGCCGATTTTTTTTGCTCTAAACTTAAATATGTAATTGTCAAATTAAAAAAATCATCTCTTATTTAGAACCAGTTAATTTTATTATTTGTATTTTTTCAGTGAAAAATTAACAAATACGCATTTTTTTCATCTTAAAATCCCTTTAAAATAGGACTATGACATGATATTGTCAAAACTATGAGTTTTATCATATTATAAGAGATGTTTGTGGAATATTTTTATACCATAATTGAAAGAAATGTTTTATTATTTATAAAACTAACACTAATAAATAAATACTGAATATTATGAGAAATTACTTTTTAACAGCTTGTTTACTTTTTTCAAGTTTCGCAGTTTTTGCCCAAGCCGGGCATATCATGCAAGGCGTTGGTGCCGTTAATATGTCTATGGGTGGTGCTGCAACAGCGCAACCTCTTAGTATAGAAGGTGCATTACAATGGAACCCTGCAACACTTTCAGATTTTGATGGGAAAATTCTATCTATAAGTGTAGGTGGGTTCTTTTCATCACCAGAATTAAGTTCGTCTTTAGCTGCAGGATCAATGGGTCCTGGATCACCTGCTATTAGTGGTACTACTGAAGATGATAGAGGAATATCTATTATGCCAGCAATGTCTTTTGTATGGGGAAAAGCAGATAGTAAACATACATTTGGTGTTTCTGCCTTTGGTATTAGTGGTTTTGGAGTTACATTTAATGAAGAAACTAATTTACCTGTTGATGAGCAAGGAAATCCAAATCCTAATTGGGATCCTAATAATTCGAATCCAATAAGTTATCCTCAATCTTTTGGAGGATTTGGACATATTGAATCTGATTACATGTTACTACAAATTGGATTTGCTTATTCTTATCAAATTTCTGAAAAATTTTCTATAGGATTGCAACCAACATTTAATTATTCTGCTTTAGAGTTAGCACCTAATCCAGTTTCTACACCAGATTTTCCACCTCCATTTGGAACAGGGAAAGGATATCCTGTAACAGATAAAGCTTCCGCTGTAGGTTTTGGAGGTCAGGTAGGTGTATTTTATGATTCAGGAGGAATCTTAAAATTAGGAGCATCTTACAAAACAAAACAATATTTTGGTGAATTTGATTTTGATCAAAAATATGTAGATGGTTCTGCAGCGCCAAATGTGAGTTTTAAAATGAATTACCCTGCAATCCTATCTGTAGGTATGGGATTATCTGGTGGAAAATTTGATTTTGCTTTAGATTACAGATATGTTGATTACGAAAATACTGAAGGATTTGCAGAAAGTGGATGGCAAATTGCTGAAAGTGGTGATTTTGCAGGGTTTCCTACAGGAGCAGTGAATGGATTTGGATGGAAAAACATGTCGATTCTATCTATAGGTTTGCAATATCAAGCAACAGAAAAATTACCAATAAGAGTTGGTTACACGTATAGTTCAAACCCAATTGAAGACGAATTAGCATTCTATTCAATTCCTGCAACTGCAGTGATAGAAAATGCTGCTCAAATTGGTTTGGGTTACACTATTAATGATAAAATAGAATTAAATGCGGTTTATCACTATGGATTTAGAGGAGATGGAGCTTCAGGAAATTTATTGAATCCTCAATTAATTACTGCTGATAACCCTTTAGGAAAAGTTCCTGGTTCTTCTGTGTCATACGATATGTCAACATCAATGATCCAGTTTAATATGGTTTATAAGTTTGGAATGGGATCTTCAAAATCAAGTGAACCAACAGATTAATGTAAAAAATCAGTATAAATAAAAAGACCTCATTTCAATCAAGAAATGAGGTCTTTTTATTTAAATTACCTTCTAACAGGCAAAATAAACGCGTCAGGAAATTTATTGTTAATTTCTAATCGAGCATGATCAGCTTCAAATCGAGAACTAAAGCTCCCAACCCAAACCTTATAATTAGGTGTTTCATACTCAATAGAAGCAGGCCAAGAGTCGTAATTGGTTTTGTATTCCTTCATTATTTTATGGGCTTCATTAAGTTCACCATAATATAGTTGAATAGTAAAACCTACTGAAAGTTTATTATCAGCTTCCATGCTTTTTTTTAATTCTAATATTTCTGGGATTTTTGCATCTTCATTAATGGTAACTGTTGCTTTTTGCCCAAAAGTAAATTGAACAGAAATAAATGCTAATAATAAAAAAATAAAGGACTTATAATTAATTCTCTTTTTCATTAAAAATGATATTGGATTGCAAATGTAATTCTTATTAACTCAAAAGTTATGATCTTTATTATTTAGAATAATTATAAATTAGCCATTAACACTTTGTTAGTATTTCAATAATCAACATTAATATGCTATTTTCGTGCCGTTATTATAGGTAAAGTAATAAAAAGAGCGAATAGGTTCTTGAAAATGAATTGATTACAAGCCTTTTAAGAGAAAATAATTTTAACCATTAGTATGAAAAAGGTGAATTACCGAAATTTATCATCACAATTATCACTTCTTATGCTAGCTATTTTGCTGGCTTTTTCAACTACAACTTTTGCACAAGAGGGAGATCCTGTTGCTGGTGAGGCTTTGTTTAAGTCAAACTGTGCGGCTTGTCATAAGTTAGATAAAAAAGGAGTAGGTCCTGCATTACGAGGTGTTGCAGATAAGTATGAAACAGATTGGCTTTACCAATGGATTAAAAATAGTCAAGGGTTTATTAAGTCTGGAGATTCTAAAGCGGTTGCTTTATTCGCTGAGAATAATAACTCAGTGATGACATCTTTCCCTGCATTATCAAATGAGGATATTGATAATATCTTAGCGTATTCTAGTCAGCCTAAACCAGCTCCAAAAGTGGAAGAGGTTGCTGTAGTAGAAGATAATGGAGATGACGAAACAATGCAGAACGTTATATTAGGTGGACTGGTATTGGTATTTGTGCTTTTAGTAGTAATGTTCTACTTAGTATCAAAAACATTACAACGTTTATCTGATGCCAACGAAACTGAAGCAATAGAAAAAGAGTCAAGATTACCACTATGGAAAGCATTTGCTCAAAATCAATTCTTGATGTTAGTTTCTTCTATATTGCTATTATTAGTTTCTGGATATTTTGTGTATGGTTACTTTATGCAAGTAGGTATTGATCAAGGTTATACTCCTGTACAGCCTATTCATTTTTCACATAAAATTCATGCTGGTGATAATAAAATAGATTGTCAATATTGTCACTCTTCAGCAAGAAAAAGTAAAACATCTGGAATTCCATCTTTAAATGTATGTATGAATTGTCATAAAAACATTTCAGAATATACAGGAGTTCAAGATTTAGCAAACGGATATTCAACAGATTTCTACAACGAACAAATTGCAAAATTATATGATGCAGTTGGTTGGGATGCTGATGATATGAGTTATACAGGAGAAGAAAAACCTGTTAAGTGGGTTCGTGTTCATAATTTACCAGATTTTGTGTATTACAATCACTCACAACACGTAACGGTTGCTGGACAGGAATGTCAGACTTGTCACGGTCCAGTTGAAGAAATGGAAGTAGTTGAGCAGTATGCACAGCTTACGATGCGTTGGTGTATCGATTGTCATAAGGCAACGAATGTAAACACAAAAGACAATAAATATTACGAAGATATTCACAAAGAACTTTCTAAAAAATACGATTTGGATAAAATGACAATCGCAGATTTAGGAGGAAAGGAATGTGGAAAATGTCACTATTAATAATAATGTAACGATTGAATAATTTTATTCACTCATTAAATTAACTATATAAATGTCAACAAACAAGAAATACTGGAAAAGTGTTGAAGAGCTAGACGATAACAGCTCTATTGTTAAGACGCTACGACAAAATGAATTTGTTGAAGAAATACCTGTAGATGAATTTCTTGGAGACAAAGAAACATTAGAGTCTTCTTCAACTTCACGTAGAGATTTCTTAAAGTATGTTGGATTTACCACTGCTGCTGCTTCGTTAGCTGCTTGTGAGGGTCCAATTAGAAAGTCGATTCCTTATGTTGTAATGCCAGATGAAATTGTGCCAGGTGAAGCTAATTATTATGCTTCTACTATTGCAGATGGATTCGATTTTGCTAATATCTTAGTAAAAACAAGAGAGGGAAGACCTATTAAAATTGAAAGGAATAAACTTTCAGAAAACAACGGAAGCGTTAACGCTCGTGTTCATGCATCGGTATTATCTTTGTATGACATGAACCGTCTTCAGTCACCATCTGTTGGTGAAGATTCGGTTGAGTGGGCTGATTTTGATGCAACTTTCGAAGAAAATTTAACTAGTTTACAAGGACAGGATGTTGTGTTGTTAACACAAACTTTTGCAAGTCCTTCTACTTCTAGATTGATAAAAGATTTTACGACTAAGTTTCCAAATGTACGTCACGTAGTGTACGATACGGTGTCTTCTTCGGAAGCATTGGATGCTTTTCAAAATAAATATGGAGTTCGCGGATTAGCAGATTACGATTTTTCTAAAGCAGAAGTAATTGTATCTATTGGAGCTGACTTCTTAGGAGATTGGCAAGGTGGCGGTTTTGAATCTTCATATTCAAAAGGACGTATTCCAGATAACGGAAAAATGTCTCGTCATTACCAGTTTGAAGCGAATATGTCTCTTTCAGGAGCAAATTCTGATAAGCGTGTGCCGGTAACTCCTTCACAACAACAACAAATTTTAGCTGCCTTAACTGGTGGAAGTGCTTCTGGTTTGCCTGATGCAATTGCAGAAGTAGTTGCTAAAGCAAAATCAGATTTACAAAAAGCAGGAAGTAAAGGTGTAATCATTACTGGATTACCAGATGTTACAGCTCAAGCGAAAGCGCTTTCATATAATAGTGGTGTTGCTAGTGTTGTAATGGATACTGCAAAACCAAAAATGATTCGTCAAGGAAATGCTTCAGAAGTATTGAGCGTTTTAAACGGAGTTATTTCTGGAAAAGTAAAAGGATTAATCACTGTAGGTGTAGATCCAATTTATTCATTTCCGAATAACGAAGCCTTTTCAGAAGCATATAGTAATTTAGATTTATCGGTTGCTTTTTCATATAAAAACGATGCAACAGCCGCAATGGCTCAATTAGTGGGTGCAACAAATCACTATTTAGAATCTTGGGGAGATACACAAATTAAAAAAGGATCATTCGGGTTAATGCAACCTACAATTCGTCCTCTATTTGATACCAGACAATTTCAAGATAGTTTATTGAAATTGACAGGGAATGAAAAAACATATTACGATTACGTAAGAGAAACTTGGACGAATTCAATCTTAGGAGGAAAATCTTGGAATGAAACATTACACGATGGTGTTTTAGTGAGTCACGTTGAAATAGAAAATGAAGCAATGCCAATGTCTGAAGGAATGGAAAGCCATACTTCTCACGGAGCATTAGCTAATAATCTTCAAGAAGGCGGTTTAGAACTTATCTTATATACAAAAACTTCAATGGGAGATGGGCAACAAGCCAATAACCCTTGGTTACAAGAAATGCCAGATCCTATTAGTAGAGCATCTTGGGATAATTATGTAACTGTTTCTGCTTCGGATGCTGATGATTTAGGATTAGTAAATCACAATGTAGCAAACGGAGGATTAAATGGAAGTTATGTAAATGTAACTGTTGGAGATGTTGTAATTGAAGATGTTCCTGTATTAATTCAACCAGGTCAAGCAATTGGCTCTGTTGGATTGGCATTAGGATACGGAAAAACAGATGCTATTCAATACGAAATGCAAACAGGTGTAAATGCCTATGCAGTTTATAATAATTTCTCATCGGTTCAGAATGTAACTTTAGAAAAAGTTTCGGGAGAACACGAATTTGCTTGTGTACAATTACACAACACGATGATGGGAAGAGATATTATTCGTGAAACTACATTAGAAATTTTCAATACAAAAGATTCGAAAGAGTGGAATGCAATGCCGATGGTTTCAAAAGACCACAAAGAAATTCCAGTTACCGATGAAAATGCCGATTTATGGACATCGTTTGATCGTTCTATTGGTCATCACTTTAATTTATCTGTAGATTTAAATGCTTGTACTGGTTGTGGTGCTTGTGTAATTGCTTGTCACGCTGAAAATAATGTGCCTGTAGTTGGAAAACAAGAAGTACGTCGTAGTCGTGATATGCACTGGTTACGTATTGACCGTTACTACTCAAGTGAAGAAACTTTTGATGGTGACTTAGAACGTAAAGAGAATATAAATGGGCTTTTTGGCGAAACAGGGATTAAATCAACTCTTGATTCAATGGAAAATGCTTCAGAAAGTCCTGAGGTTGCATTCCAGCCAGTAATGTGTCAGCACTGTAATCACGCTCCTTGCGAGACTGTTTGTCCAGTTGCTGCAACTTCGCACGGTCGTCAAGGTCAAAATCAAATGGCATATAACCGTTGTGTGGGTACTCGTTATTGTGCAAATAACTGTCCTTATAAAGTACGTCGTTTTAACTGGTTCTTGTATTCAGAAAATGAAGAATTTGATTTCCATATGAACAATGACTTAGGAAGAATGGTATTAAACCCAGATGTGGTGGTACGTTCTCGTGGAGTTATGGAAAAATGTTCTATGTGTATTCAAATGACACAAAAAACTATTTTAGATGCAAAACGTGATGGTAGGGCAATTAAAGATGGTGAATTTAAAACAGCTTGTTCTGCGGCTTGTGAGTCTGGAGCAATGGTGTTTGGAGATGTTAACGACCACGATAGTAAAGTAAGTGAGTTGTTTAATGGAAATAGAATGTATCACTTATTGGAACAAGTTGGGACAAAACCTAACGTACAGTACCAAGTGAAAGTTAGAAATATATAAAGGAATAATAATACTAAGAAATAGCAAATAAAGATATGGCGTCGCATTACGAAGCTCCTATTAGAAAACCCTTAGTTACAGGAAACAAATCTTACCACGATGTAACGGTAGATGTTGCTGCACCTGTAGAGGGAAAAGCCAATAAATCTTGGTGGATTGTTTTTTCAATTGCCATGGCCGCCTTTTTATGGGGTATAGGTTGTATCGTTTACACCGTTTCTACGGGTATTGGTACTTGGGGATTGAATAAAACAGTTGGCTGGGCCTGGGATATTACCAACTTTGTTTGGTGGGTAGGTATTGGTCACGCAGGAACATTAATTTCTGCAGTATTATTATTATTCCGTCAAAAATGG
>JASFZG010000208.1:0-21397 GCA_046055745.1 Flavobacteriaceae bacterium
TGCTGGCGGAGCCATTATTGCTGCTCCTATTTCATTGCCTGCTATTGTAATTACTGTAGCTACTTATTTAACTGTTGCCGGAACAGTGGCGACTGCTGTAAGTCAAGCTGTTGTTTCAGATGAAGACAAAAACGAAGACTAAAACCTACAAATATTGCAGAATGATTTACAACTAAAATCTGGTGTGTTTGGGGGCACACTGTTATCTACTGTATTCAATATCAGCTTGCACGATGTATTTTTTACTATTGTAATGGCTGTTATTGGTGCTGTTGTAAGTTTTTTTGTATCATATGCTTTGAGGAGATTATTTTCGGATAAGAATTAACTAAAAAAAGCACCTTTTTGGGTTCTTTTTTTTAACCATTGCTACCAGCTGGCATTTTCTTTTGCCAATAAGGAAAATTATTCAAAATTGTTTATTTCCATAATTTTTTAATTACCTCATAATCAATTCTAAAAAAGGCTGCAATTGTAAATAGTCCTGCAATAGTTCCAGTTACTATTCCTAATAATCTATTATAGTAGATATAAAGTAAAACCCCTGAAATAATAATAAGTATTAAAATAAAATATATAATTATTTTCTTTCTTAATCGTTTGATTTTTTCTCTATTTTCAGTTTTAATTTTTTCCTCATCTCTGTATTTTGATAGGATTTTTTCTTTTTCAAGGTTATCACTTTCTTTTTGTTTTAAAGTTTTCTGATATTCTATCTCCTTTTCTTCAATTTCTTTTTGTTTTTGTTCTAATGCCGCTTTTAGTTTTAAATTCTCTTCTTCTTGCTTTTCTGCTTTATTTTTAAATAATTCTTGTTCTTGTAAATACTTTTCCAGACTACTTTCTTCAATTGATTTTAAAACATCATCAACATCATATTCATTTATTTCCTCTGGCCTTTTTGCTTGCCTTCTTAATTCTACAATTGATGCAACAGATTGTTCTTCAGTTAACGAACCAGTTTTAAATTTAACTTGTAATTCTTCAAATTTATCAGCTACTGAATCGTTAAGTTGAGTTGAAAGTACAATTTGTGCTTTTGTAACAATATCAAAAGTCTTAGGGTATACATCTTTTCCAAATCCTTTATTTAATCTAAACCAAAATTTATTTGTAAGAAAACCAAGATTTGAGGCTAATGGAACATTTCCGTTTGGTTTTATAGTTTCATTCCACGCTATTGCAAGAGTATTCTTTGTTCCTGACAAAAGAACATATTGTACTTTTTCAAAACCTTTATCGCTAATTCCTTTTCGATGAATATTGATATAATTTAAATATTTCACATAATTGGATATATTTTCAATACCCATTTCATCTGAAATTTTTTTCAATAATTTTTGATCTTCAATATTATATTTATGATTTCGTTCTGAATAATAACCTAAATAATCATCTTCTAAAATTGAATTAGATGTTAGTAATTCAAAGAAACGGGTTTTTTTCTCAATTATTTCGGCAAGTGATTTACAACCATCAATAATTGATGACATTGCAGTTTTTGATGGATTTGCCTTGTCTTTACCCGAAACAATATATTCTGCTTTTTTAAAAAATCTTTCAATTTCATCTTTGATTTCAGGGAAATATTTTAGATGAATCAATTTTTTTCCCGTTTTCTTTTGGCTTTTCTGATTAACTTCTTTAACTAAAGTGAAGAAATCATTGAATAATAATTCATAAAGTTGACCATTATAGCCTGCAAAATGAAACAAAATTTCTGTTTCAATATATATAGTTAATTCAGAGTTCCAAGATCCCAAATTATTTATATTTGAATTATACTTAAGCCCAGTATATAAAACAACGCCTTCTTTTATAGTATTTAGTCGTTTCGTGAAATCAGAGTCTTGTTTACCTTTTAGAATAAATGCACTTACAAATTCGGAATATTCTTGAGAAGAAGATTCATCAATAATAAAAGAACAAAAAGAATGAACAATTTTTTCCTTTTCTTCATCTGTAATTATTGATTTTTTTTCTTCTTCAATGTATTTAAAAAGATTTGTAATAATTCTTTCATTATTTTGACCAGTACTTGTATGGATTCCAGTAAGTTTTCCTGTTACTGCAAATGTTGATTGATTTGTAATAGTAAATAAACCTTCCGTCTTTTCTAAAGAACTTTTAAACCTATTTAAAGAAGTATTGATTACAGCTTTTGGAATATTGAAATCATAAGTATTATTCAAAAGTTGAGTAATTTCTGTAAGACTGAATTGATGTTTGCCATTTGAAGTTATAATTTCTTTTAAAAACTCACCAATAACTCCATAAATATCCTTTTCACTGTTATACAATTCTCTAAATACTGCTAATGAAGCTAGGCATTTACTTTCTTCTAAAATGTTTTTCATTAATTTTTCTTTTTCATTTTTTTTCCGCTTGTAGCAAATCGTTTGTTAGGATGTTTGTCGGTTTGTACTAGTTCAAATTTAAGCATAAATTATATACATCTTTGTTGAGGGTAGTATTTATTTGAATTCTTCATCGACTTCTATTATCATTTTTTCAAATTCCTCAAATTTATTTTTTAAAGAATCAATAAAAATTTCAAGTTCAAGTTGGTCATCTATTTTATTATCTATGAAGTCTCTTTTTAAACGCTCAAATATATAATCTAGCCGCTCAGTAATAAATTCTATTCCAGAAAGTGCAGATAGACTGGTGTATCTTTCGATTAATCCAATTTTAATTTTTTCGTAAGCCTCTTTGATTATATCGAAATTCATTTGAGTCAATTCATAATCTCTATGAATATTTTCATAAAGTTTTGAAAACTCATAATGAAAATTATTATGAATTAACCTTGATGATTTTTTTCCTTTGAATTTATTTTTATGGTTTTCAAAGTCCGATTCTAAATTTTTCATAGTTTCATTTAATTTTTTGGATATTAATTTTTTTTGAATTTTAATGCAATTTAATATGTTTATTTCTTCAATCTTAGTTTGTTCACCTGTTTTAGGGAAATATGATATTAATTTAAATCCATTTTTTTTATCGAGGGTCTGCCAATATAATGAAATGACTTTCCATTTCCTCTTTCAGTTGGGTGACCTATTGAATCATTACGATATTCTCTTATAATATATAATTCAGGATAATTTTTCTTGAAGTCAATCCCTTTATCAAATAAAGTTCCACTTAAATTTTTTAAGGCATCTTGTTCAAGATTTAAAGCTTGCATTATTCCATAAATATATAAATAACCTTTACTATTAGAGTTAAATTCGGGTAAGTCTAAATAATCCTCAATCTCTTGTTGCGAATCTTCAATAACATCTAATGAAGTCCATAATTTACTCCATTTAATTCTATCTTGAAAAATTAATTCTTTTTCCAAGGGTGATTACATAATTCTCTAATATTTTTACATAGATTATCTCTTGGATTCAGGAAAGCCATAAAACCATAACTCATTTAACCACCAATCTCAACGCCAAAGAACTCCAAGAACGTTACGGAAACCGTGTTAGAAGCCGTATGCGTGCTATGTTTAACTTAATAGGCTTTGATAAGAACGCAAAGGATAAGAGAATTTAGCAAATGCTAAATCAGGGTTACCTTATGATGAGAATTATGTATCTAAATTAGTGTAAAAAAACTTGGATTTTAACTCAGTTCTTTGTTGTCTTTTAGTGCTTTTTCTCCGATTTCAAATTTCTAATTCTTAATTCATTTTTTATTTCGCAATTTTTGATTTTTAGCGTTTGAGTGAATTCAGCCGTTTTCTTCATATTTATAATTTTCTAAATAACAAACGTAAAAATAACTATAGTATTTGTTGCCAATTCTTGTATATGAGCCGTTTTAATGGCTTATACATTATTGATGCTAGTATTATTTAATAGGGTAAATTATAAAATTTTTATGTACTTGTTTAGTCGGTTTATCCCTTAAATTGTTAAGTGAAAATTGAAGTGATTGCAAGTCTTCGACAGTTAGAGGAAGCTTTTGCTCTTCAGGATGATTGGTTGAGCCCATTGGATAGTCAACACCATCGGTTGTGGACATTTCAATGTGATTGCCAAGGATATACTTAATCTCATGTTTCTTTGAAAATTCAACTAGTCTATTAATACTCGTTTTAAAAGAAGACCAATCGTCAACGTAAAGACGTCCTGGGTAAAATGTATCACCTGACAGCAATAGTTTTGATGATGCATCGTATATAGCAATTGACGCTTCCTGATGTCCAGGCATTGGAATGAGCTTTAAAGTTCTATTTCCAAGTTCAAAATCAACAATATCATTGGGCCAATTTTTAAACTTAAAGAAATCGATAACGTCATTTTTTTGGAGACCAACTAAGGTTGTATTTGCTTTTCCTTTAAACTGATCATCTGCGGCATAATGGTCTCCGTGTTTATGCGTATGAGCCACAACTAATTCTATTTCTTTATTTTGTTGTTTTTGCCAATTGAATACAATAGCATTAACTGTTTTATATAATGGGAATGATTTTTTTTTCTTTGTGGCTCCCGTGTCCATCAATAATGCTTTGTCTTCACCTAAAAATAAAAACATAAAAGGAGCCTCATAATTTGTACATTTATTTTGTCTTAATATCCATGTATTTTGGTCGTATTGAACTACTTGTATTAGCTCATCAGTATTTTTTTTGCAATTGTCTGATCCATGAATCCAATTTTGTTTATTAAGATTGGTTTGCCCAATGGCCGAGATACAAAACACACTCGTGATTAGGGATAAGGTTAAGTAAGATGTGAAACTTTTTTTCATTTTTAGTGTCTTTTTTTTTGGATTACTTGACTACAACGGTTTGTCTTTTTTACCTGATTATTTTGAGCTAATATATTCTTTGTTTTTTAATAGACTTTGTTATTTCATTAATTATTTCTCCAGTGTGTAGAGCTGTTTTATTTTCTACAAGCATTATGTGACATTCTTCTTTAGAACTTATACGATGATTTATTCCTCGTTTAACTATGAATATATCTCCATTATTCATTGTAAAAGGCTCCCCATTTTCAACTTCAAGAAGAAGACTTCCACTTAGAATATGGAATAATTCATCTTCATTTTTATGATTATGCCAAGGTACTTTATTACCTTTTATCTTCACTAATTTGATAAAAACGTCATTTACTTCTCCAATTATTTTAGGAGAATAATATTCCGTAATTTCTGATAGTTTTTCTTTCAAATTCATTAATAAATATTATTATACTATTTAAAACTTTCATTTAACTTTTTAATTACATCTTCTTTTTTAATCTTTTTCACAACAAAGAGACCAACAATAAAAAGTGGTAAGGTTAAAATTATAGGAGCAATTGAGAATCCTGTTTCTTCCATAACTTTTATACCAGGTAGAAATGTGAGGGAAAAGAAAAAATTTATAAGCCCGTGAGTTACCGCAACAGGTATTATTTTATTAGTTTTTAATACTAAAACACCGAAAAAGAATCCAATAAACATAGCAAATACAACTTGAGTTAAAACAGCTAATACATTATCATTTTTTGTCAAATTTATAAGGTGAAATATTCCAAAAATTATGGCTGGAATTAATATGCTTATAAGAACTCCATCCTTACGAGAGTGGTATTTTTTAAAAAATAATGATTGCAATAATCCTCTAAATAAAAACTCTTCTGCAAACCCTACTGTTAAACAAGCAAAAAGTAGTAATAATAAGTTTTCTATATTTATTTGGGTTAAATCTTTAGATATAATGCTTAAAATCCCAATTATAAATAGATAAACAGGAATGATATTCAAATACTTAAATTTCCAATTGTAATTAGGAGATAAGCCAGTTATACTTTTAATTTTCATTTTTGTTATTATGCGATAGCTTATTATAAAGATGAATGTCATTTTAATTGTTAAACCAATATATTCCGATTTAAAATCTGAAAATGACATTTTTATAAGAATGGCATCAATGGGTAATAAAACTATAATGCTAAAAGCTATTAGTATTATACTTGCAAATGTGAAAGGTGATATATTTTTGATTTCTATTTTCATTTTTGATATTGAATTATAAATACAAACTGTTTTTTATTTTTTATCCGCAATACCCACTTCCATATGAGTAAATATTATTTGGCACCCACTTATTCTCTTTACCTAAAATCATTCTTGAACTTTTTTCACCTTTTTTTAATCCCATTTTTTCCAAAAATTTTATTCCATTTTTATTTTCAATAGGCAACAATGTTCTTTTCCCTTTTGTTGAGTGTTTCAGTTTTATAAGTTCAATTCCTGCTTGCTCGTCGCTAGATAAAACTAATCCTCGTCCGAATTCAGGAAGATAAAACCCCAACAATTCATTTTCGCTATTGAAGTATCCAAATCCATTGTTATAAAATTTATCAATCAGATGAGTCCTGTCCTCAGAATTTGTTTCGAAGTCTAATTTGTAAACGCTTTCTAAATCTGATAATTTTAGTTTTCTGATTGAATTTGGAAAGTTAAAGTCATTGTCAAGCTCAGAATCAAAGCTTTGATATTCTGTCAATTTTATAAATCCAAGTTTTTTATATACTGACTCTCCAAGTTTAGTCGCTATCAATAATTGCGTCTCACACCCTTTATTTTCTAAAAAATCTATAAGAAATTTTGTCATTTGATGACCTAAACCCTTTCCTCTGCAACTTTTGTCCACCATAATATTTCCAAGCCAACCAATTTTACCTTTTGAGAAAATGTTTCCTGTTCCCACAATTTTATTGTTTTCAACTAGAATAAAGGCGTAAAAGAAGTCTTCGTCTATAAATTCTTTTAAAAGAGCTTCATAATCAAATTGCCATTCCGAAGGAGGAAGATTGTTCAAGCCTTCAATGTCTGTCTTTTTTAACTCTCTTATCATCTTAGTTCTGTCTTTGTTTTTCAAATTCTTCGGTTCTTTTAATTTGTTCTTCCAGATTCCAGTCAAAATTAAATCTATTTTTTAGGAATTCCGCGATTGGATCAAGCCCGATTTTAGCTCTTCTTTTATCAATGTTTACAGGGTCGTAAACTGGCCAAACATTAAAAGTTTTAGTTTCTGGATAGTACTTCATTTGTCCTCCATAAATCTGTAAATCACCTCTCTCGGTAGCAATTCTATCTTCCGCTCTAACTAAAAATCTAGGATGCAATTGTTTATCGTTTACAGCTTTCCTCATTAAAGGAAGGTAATTAATTCTGATGTCATTGTCTGAGTGTTGGATTACGGCACAAATAGTAATATTTCCTTGTTCGCCTATAACGTCTATGTCTGGCCATCCGTAATTATCAAGTATTGCTCTTATTTTTTTTTCATTAATAGGGTGATTTCGTTCGTATATTTTCTGATATTTATTTGCTTGTTCAGAATCTACCCCATATTTATCCATCATAGCATCTCGTGAACGTATGGGTTCTTGCTCTTCTCTGAATACAGTATCTAGAACAGCAATAAGGTATTGCTTATTAAGCGAAATTTTATTTTCGGGTTGTTGTTTTAGACTTGTCTTTTTTTCTTGGGCACAAGCTGTTACTGTCAATACAATTACTAGTAATACAAGTTTTAATGTTTTCATTCTTATAAATTAGTTGTTATTAAGTGTTTTCATTAATTCAAAACTCAAATTGTTAATGATAGGACTTTTGTTGCTGTAAGTAGATACATTAGAGAGTATAATTATTCCGTTTTTATTAGTGGTGTCAATAATTATTGATGATGAATATCCTCCGGTTCCGCCATTGTGCTTATGCCAAATATTACCAGATTTTCTATTGATAATTTCCCAACCTAATCCATAGTCAGAAATGGCATTGATAGCGAACGTTTTTGTTCTTGTAAGTTTTAGTTCTTTATTTGTATTATCAAATTGAGCTACTGCAAATTTAGACAGATCTTCTACTGTTGATAGCATAGCTCCAGCCCCTACTAAAACTGACAAATCCCAATTAGGGACTTTGTTTCCTGATTGATCAAGTCCTTTTATTAGTAATTTCTCTACATTTTCTCTTTTGGTAGTTGAAGAGAGCATTTTATATTTTGAGAATATGTATTGCTTTAATAGATCTTCATAGCTTGTGTTGTCAATTTTACTTAATACATAACCGAGTAGTCCAACACCCAAATTTGAGTAATCATAATGAGTGCCTGAAGTATTAGATAACTTCAGTTTGTTACGTAAATATGATTTTAATTTTTCCTCATTATATTCTTGATATGGATTTTCGGGGTTTACTAATGCAAGGTTTAAATTTGAAGGTAGTCTGGGAAGTCCAGAAGTATGATTTGCTAATTGTTTAAATGATATTTCTGTACCATTATTAAGTTTCACATTTATATGGCTATTAATTTTATCATCTAAGTTAAGTTTTTTATCTAATGTAAAATTGGCAAGTATTGTAGCAGTGAAAACTTTAGTTATTGAGCCTATTTCAAAAACAGATTTATAATTATCTACATTAAAAATAGAATCATTCTCTAGCTTAACCCCATAATAATTTATAACTCCATTTTTTATAATCCCAACTGAAAGTTGAGTTTGGTTGGGGAAGTCTTTGGCTTTTTTAAGGATTAGGTCAGTTTGTTTTTTAGCTAAACTATTCGATGGTATTTTTTCTTGACTATTACCATAAGCACACATAAAGAATAGAAAAAGAATGTATTGATATTTACTCATAGTGAATGTTAACTGTTGGTGTATGGTTTAGTGCCTAATTTAGTAAATAAGAACTGCCGATAATTCGTTTGCGAATGATATTTCGATAGTAACATCTGAAGCAATGAAATATATAGGTATTGTAGCCAGTTATTCATTAGGATAAATTATAAAGTTTTTATTTCTCTTTTTATCAGACTTTATCACTTCCATTATAATATTTAAAGCCTTGTCATTCCCTTTAAAATAATCGGTTGATGATAGACTGACTGGAATATGAGGCGCAATCCATTTACGACGGTCTTCTGGGTTCGATGTTTGATGAAATTGTGTAGAAATAAGTCCCATTAACCCTGAATATGGTAACTTAAACCAGCCGGTTTCTCCTATATGATTTGGTTTTGAACCACTGGGTTCACCAACAAGAATTGAATTAGTATACTTTGTGATGTCCGTTAATAAATTTTGAGCTGCAGAAAATGTTCCTCGCCCCATTAAAACGAAAATTTTTCGTTTAGGGTTTGTGATTTCAAATTCGATTAATGTTTTTAGCATAGGAGGGAATATAGAACCATCTCCACCAGCATTAAATCGCAAGTCTAAAATTAAGTTTTGAGAATTGCTTTGTTTTATATTTTCTCGAAGCTTTAAATTAAAATCCATCAAAGTCAGTTCTTCTTTTTGTTGAATTATGTTAAATTGTATATACATTACATTATGCTTAGGCAATGTTTTTGACCAATAATAATCTTCTGTTTTTGATAAAAATAAAGGTTGATTCTCTATTTTTAGCTTTGGTAATATTGGGAGACCAGTAAAATTCCAAGCAATCGGATTCATTGTTACTTTTTGAGACTTTCCTTTTGCGTCACTTAAAGTAATTGTTACTTGATTCGCGTTCTTTATAATTCCTAAACCTTTTAATACATCTGGTAATCCCAAATAATAAGGACCTAACCAAAGTGTTTGCATATCATTATCCCTCGCATTTACGGCATTCGTTTTTTGCAGTGCTGCTTCAATAGGTGTGTTTTCAATTGACTCTACTTTATAGCCAATCCATTGTTCAAAGCCTTCCTTAGCATCAACAATAAATAGTCCATCATTAAACTGATAAAACTGAATAGGTAGTTTTTTTAAAGCACCTTTGTTTGGAGATGTTGGAATAATTAAATTATGTCCGTTACCTAAACGTCCAACAACTTTCATTAGTTCTACAATAATCTGTTCATCAGATAATGACGCTATATTTGTTTTTATATCTAGAATTTCTTTTGATAAATCTATTTTAGAAATGGCGTGATAAGGACTATAATGTAACTCATTAATTCGTTTTTCTAAATACGCAATATCTCTACTCCAAGCTTCTTCTCTTGTAATATTTGTTTCAGTATAAATCCCAAATAGTGCTAAAAACTCTTCATCTTCATTGAAATTTTTAAAAGCAGAACTGCCTATTAAAAACGGTTTTTCGTCATAACGTGCTGCAAAGCCTTTTTGCAGCCATACTATCACATTATCTTTATCGCCTTCTAAAGCATATGCTTGAGCAATTTTTATCATAATATCATTTGAAGGTGCAGATCCTGTCGGAATATCTGTTAAGATTGTTCCGCCAAGGTCAAGGGTTTTCTTTAGTGCCGTAATAGCATTTTCATACTGCTCCACTTGATAATACGAAAGTCCCAATAAGTAGAATAAATCTGAATCGCCTTGATAGCGTCCTGTTAGATTTTCTAAAATTGGAATCGCCTCTTGCCATTTTTCATTTTTGATTAAACTTACTGCTTCGTTTCTCTGATGAAAATATGCTATTGTATTTTCTACATTTATACTTTTCTTTTGAGAAAAAGTATAAGAGCTATTAAGAAAAACCAATAGGATAACACTTGCAATGGTTACTTTTTTCATTTTTTTTAGTTTCGTTTATTTATATTATATATTCTTTATGTAATATTAACTTTTCTATTTTCCTATTATCGGATCTATATTGCACATGTTTCGAGCTTTCTAATAAAATAGTATTTTTTAGGGAAGGGAAAATTTTGTTAGTACGGTTAATCATTTTTACCCCGGGAAACAGAATATCCTTTTTTACAGCAATTATGGTAATTTGAGTCTTTATTAATGCTGCTTCAATTTTTTTATTATTGGAACATGAGTAAAATCCATTTTAAAATAGTTTGCCCTCACCTATTTTCTTGAATTCCAAACTGGTAATGAAATACTGCTTTGCCCACTAAAAATAATTTTTAATGGAATTTCAGCATCTTTTATACTTTCTATATTCACATCTTTACCTGTTCCGTAATTTATTTGTGCATTGTTGTTTTTATTGACATTAACAACGACTACAATTCTACTTCCCTTTTCTAACTTTTTACTGATTAATTTAGAATTATTGAATGAAACTTGAGTTTTTTGATTTGGAACCAACAGCTTCCTTTTTTCTCTATCTTTTGCAAAACTAGCTCTATCTATATAATAACTTAAATGAAAATATTTATTTTCTGGAGTTAACTGATACACAATTACAGAATAATCAACATCCTTCTTATTGATAGAAAATTCAAGGTTTCCTAAAAAATAACCATTCATAATTACATCTTCTTTTAATGCTTCAGATTTAAATACCAACCCGTCTTTTAAATTGATTTCATTTCTTTCTAAAGGCCATGGATAATAGTCAGTATTGTTCATGTTTTCTCTATCTTTAAAATCAACATTCATCTCTATAGATGACGAATTTGCATTAGATTTTAAAGCATAAAACTGATCGTTTTTTGAAGAACTCAAATAAAATTTTAAAGTGTCATTTGCCATGGCATTCAAACTTGGTTTGTGTATCCAAGTATCTGTATCCATTACTTGAAAGTTTACTTTATCTTTTAAAATACTTGGTTTTTCCTTTCCTTTTAAGATATAGTCAAACCATTGATACACAACATCATTTTCAATGTTTATCAAAGCAGCTTTGTCTAATTTATATTCTCTCAAATATTCTGAAGGCTTGGTTTGCGCAGTCCAATGATCGTAAGGCCCAACCAACAAATAATGATTCGATTTTTTTACATATTTATGATGCTGATTGTAATAATACATCGCTCCTCTTTGCGAGTCATCATAATATCCAGTAATCGTTAAAATAGGAATGTCAATTTTAGCAAACTCCTCTTTATAAGGAATCATTTTTTTCCAATAATCATCATAACTTGGATGTTGCATATATTTATTCCATAACTTATTTACTTCACCATCTAAACTATCTAATTTATTAAAAGCAACTCCTGTTTTGTACCAGGTATTTTTCAAAGTATTCCAACGATTAAAATCTCCCGAAACTTTATAATCTAAATATTTGTTATTGGTTACATAAAAATTCCAAGAATATGAATAATTATGCAATACATTATTTTCCATTGGATAATCAATTCCAGGTGCAATAGCTACCAGTGGAATAATTGTTTTTAACGCTGGATGCACTTTGTGTTTCATAGAAGCCCATTGTGTAAAACCATTATAACTCCCACCAAACATCCCTACTTTTTGATTTGACCACGGCTGTTTGCTAATCCAATCAATTACTTCATATACATCCGTATTTTCATGATCAAAAGGCTTTACCTCTCCATTACTCAGTCTTTTCCCTCTAGTATTGGCTACGACTCCAATATACCCTTTAGAGGCCGACAACATTGCCCCAACTTCATTCGTTCCTGCATAAACAGAAGAAACCAATATTGTAGCTTTTTTAGTTGTCGGACACCCTTTTCGTTGGACCAATACCACAGAAACCGTTGCGCCATCCTTCATCGGAATTACAATACTATCATTTACGATATATCTGCGTTTATGATCTTGCTTTATTTCTTCAAAGAAAATGTCTCTGGTTGAATAAAATACTGTTTTTAAAAAATATTTTTTGATTAAGCTATGTGCCGTTTTTATTGAAATTTCCTCAGAGGTAATATTTTCATATGTATTCTTAAAATCAGAAATAAAATAATCAGTTCCATCTCGAACAATCAATGTCTTGTCTAAGTTAATTACATGTATATCATCAAAGTTTATTATATAACTTTTATATAGTTGCCTAAACGTTACTTTAAAGTTCGAGGAAAGTTTTGCTTTGGCAAACTGCTGATAGAAATCTAAATACACCCTTTCCTCTTTTGGAAGTTTCTGTATTCTTTTTTCAATAGTAGCAATTGCTTGTTTATAATTACCATTTGAAATCTAAACAAATCGTCTTCTGATAATTTTTGTTTGAGACATGATTCTGCCAATTGTCGCATTTGGTTTGCAAGTGCTATTGAATCTGATACCTCTACTTTTTTAAACGTAAATTCTTGGCCAAAAGAAGTTAGATGGATTGCGATTAGAAATAATAATATTAATAATTTTTTCATGTTTTTATTTTAAGGAAGTAGCTATAACAATAAAAATTAGTCCTTACTTAGGTTTGAATACTCAATCAATTCGTTTATATAAAGTCCTTCCCCATCATCTTGAGTATGTTTAATATATGATTTAATTCCTGGTGCATACCAGAAAACATCTTCCAGTTTACCATCAAATCCTCTTGAATTTGTAATTCTTCCTTTGTATTCTATTTTATAAGCCATAAATTTTCCAGCAGCAACAGTTTCCTCTTTAAAAGATACTATTTCTGCGTTTTGACTAGTTTTCCCTGTTGTTCCTTCATTATTTACCCATTCTACCTCATATTTCCACTTTTTACCTACCTCTAATGGCCAATCAAATAAAGGTGTTTCACTAGGTTTCGCATCCATAAAAGTTACTGTTTTAAGTGTATCATTACCATTATAAAAGCCTAAGCTATTATTAAATTTGACAACCTCTTGATAATCTTCCCCTTGAGCACGTATCTTTCCTTGTACAGAGCGCTTCCATTCCCAAGTCCATTTTTATCCAATATTATAGTCCTTTAATCTTGGCATTTTAGTTACAGAAGAATTAGTCACGTTAGAGCAAGCGCTAAATATTAGAATTGCTACTACATTAATTATTGCGTTTTTTATCATGTTAAGTTATTTTAAAAGTTATAGGAAACGAGTCCTTTTTCATTAATTTTTATTTGGTGTCTTTTATATATCTGTGACAAAGCAACGAAATGTGTTTCAATGCTAAAAGAGAAAGTACAGGATCATAGATAAATAAGGATGAACGCTTTAAAACAAAAAAAAGATGTTCAAATTAGTTTTAATCTACAGACGATTTCTTATAGATTACAGGCATTTGTCCTTTCCATTTATTCCATAAATCATCATCATTTATTAGATTAGCCATAAAGTGACCAACATTAATACGACTGACTTTACCAGCGTTAAAAATAGCACTTTTGGTTGGCGAAGGATGTATGTCGTAATCGGTTACTTTGTCCTCATTCGTTAAACCATCTGGTCTAACTACAGTCCACTCTATGAATTCGTTGTTTTGACCAATTTGGGTTCGTAAAAAATCTGCAGCTTTTTCATTATCCACATGTGGAGGCAATAGCAAACGAATAAGTCCAATAACGCATTTTTGCGCAAATGATATAGGTTCGTTTAAATCGCGATTACTGTTTCCTGTAGTGTTCATTAGAACATATTTAACAGGCTGTTTTAGGTTGTTCGCTGTTATGGCCTCACATAATCTATGTGTAGCATCTGTAACCAATTTCCTAGGTTCTCCATAAACACCTTTCCAAGTAAGATTATGTCCAAGGCATGATGCAATTGAATGACAATCAAAGACATGTTCACTCATTTCTTTGTCACTTAATTCTAAAATGCTTGCTGAGATAATTTGTAAAAGGTCATTATTTCTCAATGATTCTGGCAATTTTTCAGGAGACCTTGCAACTGCCTTAACGTTATGTCCTTGAATTAAAAGTTGCTCAATTAACTGTCTTCCTGTTGCTCCACTTGCACCTACTACTAAAATTGTCATATTATTAAGTTTATATATTATAAATTTTCTTTAAGCGCTTTTCTCCAATAGTAAACCCCAAAGACAAAAGTCACAATTGCAAACATAATTCCATTTTCACCAAGCCAATCTTCTGTTCCTTCAATTCTTCTTGTTAATGGGGGGAATATTTTCTGAATATATACATTACTTACTGCGTGAAAGAGTACTGCTGGCCATAAACTTTTAGATTTAAACGTGTAATAAGTCATAATAAATGACATCGATATAATGACAACAAAAAATGTTGTCAATTCAAAGATGATATTTTCGCCATAATATACGATTAATGGCCAATGCCAAGATGCCCAAATTATTCCACTAAAAAGAGAAACTCCTGTAAAAGAAAGCACCTTTCTTAATTCATAAATAAAAAACCCTCGCCATCCGATTTCTTCACCTAAAGTAGTTGCCATTGCCCTTAGAACACCAACGGTTCCTAATAAGATAATAGCCACAACTACTGCAACTGCTGGACTTAAAGTTCCTATTCCAACTAATCCAAGTTCTTTAGCCCAATCTAAAATCATTTCTTCATTTGGCAAACCTCCTAATCCAAAAAACCAAATGAGTATATAGGTAATTAAGGCATATAATGCTGGAATAAAATAAGAGAATCTTATATATTTCCAATTTCCCCAATCCCAATTTAGAGAAGAAATAAGTCGTCCTTTCAATTTCATTGTGATTATTGCTGCAACTGCTGGACACCACATAAGTCCACCAATATAAATTCGTGAAGGGTATAAATTAACTATTGCATAATGAAATACAGCGCTAATAACTGTTACAATTGCAAGGAAAATAAAAATTGTTTTCCAAGCTTCTTTACGTTCGGATGTTTTTTTTAACATTAAGGTCTTTTTTTGTTTGATTAAAGAATGACGAAAGGATGGACATTTTGTTACATTTCGCCTAATGGTTTATGTATGATTAGTTGCGTGGTTAAGTAATTAATTTAGTAAATAAAAACCGAATAGAAATCCGTGAGAATTTTCGTAAGTAGGCTTGCATTAGCGATTATTTTCATAAAGTGTTAGCACTTGTTTTATTTCTTTTTACGAATTTAATTCCAAGTATTATTAAGATTACTATCAAGGCAATAAAAAATACACTTGTTGAAATACTTTTTAGAACTGTAAAAGTATTGGTTGCATTGACCATAGTCTCTGACAAGTCTGGATAATTGTTCAACATTATAATTATCCCTATATTTTCCAAATAATCTAAAGTTCCTGCAATTACAGGAAATAAGCATAAATATAAATATGGACTATTTAGTTTGTTTAATTTTTTTAAGAAATATCCCAAAAGTAAACAGTAAGAAAGTCCGAAAAGTAATGGGTAAATCATATCCACAGGTATTTGAATGGTTAGATAAGTCTCACGTCCATTTTCTCCAAGAGAACTGAATAATTCACTTACATAATTCAAATCATATCCAGTGGGCATCATATCCAATAATTTCATTCCATTAGAGAATTCCATTGTTTTGGGAATTGTAACAGTCAGCATAAAGAGGTAAATAACATTGGTCAAGATAAAAAGTCCTAAAACCTTTTTTCCTGAAATATTCTTTTCTATAAAATTATTTAATCGTTTCATTTTTTTTGTATTATACTGATATAGGTTGACTCTTTTTTTGCATACTTTAGAAGAGTTCGGTATATATCTCTTACTTCTATCATGCCGTTTTCAGTATCAGATGTATTTACAAACACAATAATACCGATTCCATTTTCCTTTAAAAAATAAGCGTGAGCTAGCAAGCCTAAATCGCTTCCGCTATGACCAATTTTTTCAGAATCCACAGTCCAAAAAATACCTTTTCTAAAGTCAGAAGAAACAGGGTTTTTCATCATTTCTTTATAACTATTAGTAGTTAATAAAATACCCTCACCTTCATACCCTCGGATCATCGTACTTAAAAACTTACCATAGTCGATTATGGTTGACATTAAATTACCATCAGGATAAGTTATTAAATCGCCATCTGGCATTGGATACCCATACCAGTAAAGTGTTGAGGTGTTTTTTGGTTCGTAATTTTTGCCTCTCCAACCTGTATTATTCATCTGCAACGGGATTAATATTTGTTCTTTTACAAACTCAGCATAATTTTCACCTGTTGCTTGTTCAATGATGTAGGCTGCAATATTTGCCCCCATATTACTGTATTTATAGGTGCTTCCTGGGTGGTTGCTGGAGAAATTTTGTTTTTTGTTATACCAAATTTGGTCTTCTACATATTGCTTTTTAATAAATTCGCCTAGCGGTATCATTTCATTTTCATTGAACAATTCAACCCAGGTTTTTACTTCTGCCTTTAATTCGTTATCGGCAAAATCGTTATAAAAGGGAGGTATTTTATTTTTAAATATATATGTTCTGTCATAAGTAACTCCATCAAGAATACTTGAGGTATGGTTTGCAAGTTGTTGTATAGTAATGTTTTCGTTTGGAAAATTGGGATTGTATATTTTAAAAGGTAAATAGTCATTTATATTATCATTCAAATGTAATTTTCCCATTTCTTGTGCTTTCATTAATGCAACAGCAAGCAATGTTTTAGAAATAGAAGCAATGGGTTGCGCCGTATAGACTGTGTATGGTATTTTAGTTTCTTTATCAGCGAAACCAAAGCCTTTTGAATACACTATACTGTCTTTATTTACAATCGCTGTAGAAAACCCAACAAGATGGCTATTTTTAGCTAATTCCGTTAATTCAGCAGTGATTAAATCTTGAAAGCTTTGTGCCTCACAAGGTATGATTGACCCTAGTAGTAATAAAATAATAAATATGTTTTTCATTAATTTAAATTTTCTTATTTATTTCAAGACGAAGAGATACTTCTTTTGTTACTTCATCATTTCTAATAGAGGCTAATTCTTGTATATGAGCCGTTTTAATGGCTTATATAAATTGTTATGCGTTCATTTTAGACACTTAACTAATTCAATTATTCATGTTTAATCTTTTGTTTTATTGTTTCTAAATTTTCCTGAAATAATTTGAGATTTCTATCCTCATTTGCGACAGCAATATCAACTGCTCGTTGATAATTTTTATGGGAAGCTTCTAAATTTCCATTTATCATTAATAATTCTCCATAACTATCAAATGCATTTGCAGAGTTCTGATAGAGAATAGTATTTGCTCTCAAAATTGATTCAGCTATTTTTGGTTTTTTGTACGTCATTAAATATTCATAACCCATATTATTGATGTCTCCTTCGTCAAACAATTTTGTCACTTTACAATCACTCAGACTTTTGAGAATTAATTCATCTGATTTTCCTACAATATAATGCTCAAGCTTACTGTTTAAATCCATAAACAACTCGGTATATTTTTCATTTTTTTTTGTTTTATAAGCCTTCGCGGCAACTTTGGCTAAGTCAAGTGCTTTATCATAAGCATCTTCAACGCTTGTTTCTTCGTCAGGAATTACGCCAACGCCTTCCCAATTTGTTTTGGTTATTGGGTTAATTGCTTTTCCGGTTGGAATAAAAACACGCAAATTTTCATTGATTCTCATACTACGTCCTGGATTGGCACCTCCTACGGTGGTTTGCCCTACTAAAGTGGCTCTTTTTTGAGTTTGCATGTTATATGAGAATTCTTCTGCTCCTGAGAAAGTTTTTTCGCTTGTAATAATAAATAAAGGAACATCGTATATTTTAAGTCCTCCAACTTTATCTAAAGTCCAAAATTCTTGTATATTGTTTCCTTCTCTCCAATAAAGACTATTCAAAAGCAATTTTTGATTAAAGAAATAACTGCATAAGTACTGAACCATGTTGGGGCTACCTCCTCCATTTTTGCTTAAGTCGATGATGATGGCATCCGTTCTTGACATTAATTTCATATAAGCATCTGCCATGTCCTTTCCTGTTTCCATTCCAGCAAATCCTCTTAAGTCTAAATAGCCAACATTGCCTTCCAGAATTTTAACAGATTTGAACCCCGCATTTCCCTCCCTAGATCTGTCAATTCGAGCAAGATGTTCTTCAAACATTCTTTCTTGCGACATTTCTGGAGCAATACTCAGTTGATTAGACCATATACGCATATGCTTATCCTTATTAATAGCTTGAACTGACTTCGTCAAGGCTTTTGCAAAGGTTTCATCATTTTCAAACTGATCAAAATAGTCCTCTAACAATTGAGCCTTTAAATGCGCTTCCGTCAATTTTGCAACTTCAGGAAATACATAAAAATCATTCATTAATTGTGAGATGTTTTGAACAACCTCTTTCTTATATTCTTTTGTTATTGAATTGTCTTGCGCACTGCTTATACACATATTAAAAAGTAATGCAATTAGCAGTATAGGTAATTGGATAATAATTTTCATTTATAAATTATTTTAAAAATTAATTTTTTTTATATGTAACCTTTGTTCGTGTATATTATTTTGTCTTTAAATCTTCAATCTTTTCTTTATAGACCTTATCCCCACTAATTTCAAAAGCTTTAGTTACAAACTTTATAGCTGTGGCTTTATCCCCATTTCTTTCGTAATAATCAGCCATAGAATCATACACATTTGGGCTATTGGGATAAAATTCAATGTTGAATTCAAAGAACATTTTTGATTTTTCAGGTTGTTTCATATCTAAACTCATATATCCCAGCATATTCAATAAATCTTCAGGATAAGGTGCAACAGTGTACTTAAAATATTTTTTTAGCTTTTTAGCACGATATTGTATTATTTCAGATAACTCATCTTTTGAAGTTTCAGGTGAATTAAATTTAGAAACATTCTCCATTTGATACCATTGAAAAACAGAAATTAAACCATCCATTATTGATGGAAAAGGAATGGTACCATGAATATCTCTTGGATAAAACTTCCATTCCAAAGCCAATCCGTTTAATTTGTTTTGCTTTACTAGTTCTGAAAAGGCAATATTAGACCGTGGAAACAAGGTGAAATCTGATGTATCCTGCATTACATTATCTATTGTAATTGTTGGATCTTGCATGTTTAATTGCCCGTTTAAAGACATAAATAAAGATTTATCTTGATAATTGTTATTTGAGAGCTTATCTTTTGCTTCTTTCAATAACTTTTGGTTGTCCCAATCTAGACTTGGGTCTATAGCCAAATAATTAGAAAATAATTCTGGGTGATGGATTAAGGTATAGATGGCGAACAAACCACCATAAGAATGACCAATTAAGGTTCTAAAATTAGTAACAGGATATTTATTTTCTACAAACGGTATCAATTCAGTCTCTATGAACTTACTAAAGTTGGCCGCCTCTCCATTTTCTTTTTTAAAAGGCATTCCATACATCTCAGTTACTTTTGAGGTTGTTAAGTCACGCATTCTATTTTGATCGTTTGAAATGCCAATTAGCACCATTTCAGGTGTAAAGCCTCCGCTATAATAGTTTTGCACATTATTGACTGTGGGTAGAAACACTTCTCCATCCAAAATATATACTACTGGATATTTCTCATTTTTATTAGCGTTGTAATCCGCAGGGAGTTGCACATAAAATTTCCTATATTCATTAAGGCTTTTGGAATATATGCTATCCAAAGCACCAACTTTTTGTAAAAACTGAACATTTTGATTGGTTTGAGCATTTGTAAATTGTTGAAAGAAAAAACTTAAGCCAATTACTAATATTATTTGTATTCTATTCATTATTAATTTGAGTTTAATTAAGGTTAACGGTTTTGTATTATGATTTGTGCGACGTAAAAATTGGAGATTTTTCCGCCGAAGCAATATTTTTATTGAATGTTTATCGGTTTGTACTAAATCCGATTTGAGCATAAATTTTATACAGTGTTACTAGCCGTAATTTTTTATATTTTTCTTTCAATATTCCTAGTCAGAGGTGATAATCAGATCTCAAAAGTGAGTAAACAATTGAATCTTCAAATTCATTACCATTTTTAAAATGCCCTCTCAGTACTCCTTCTTTCATGAATGCATTTTTTTCAAGTATCCGTATTGAATTCTCATTCTCTGGATCAACTAAAGCCTCAATTCTATTTAATTTCATTATGTTAAATCCATAATTTATCACCTCCTTTATTGCTTCACTCATATATCCTTTATTCTGGTATTTTGAATGAATCTCATATCCAATTTCACTTCTATCGTGATCTTTTACCCATTTATGAAATCCACAACTTCCAATCACTGTATTATTTTTTTTCTCTATTAAATCAAATATGCGATAGTCAATATTATTAGATAGACCTTTCTTAATTCTGGCTAGCTTATATTCTAATTGCTCTTTTGTCTCAAACCCAAAAAATAACATTTGTTGGTCTTGGGAATAGGTTAACATTTCAATGATAAGCTTTCTTGTTCTGTTTCTTAAAATCAATCTATTCGTATTCATTAATCTTTTTTTTGTATGTTACTTATTTATCAATGATTATTATTTTTATTAAAATGTTTTTTATGGCGAGTAACTATTTAATATATTTATATTTTTTCGTTTTCTATACTCTTTAAACTGTTTTTCAAAGAATTAATAAGCCAAAATTCAATAAAAGGTATTTTCATAAGTATATAGTTTTAAATTAAAGTTCGAAAGTAGCGTTAAAAAGAATCGTTATATGCTTTTTGCGACCAATGAAATATCTAGAAGTGGCTTTAACAGTATTAACAATTGTTCGTTATCTTCTATTATCATATTTTCAATCCGTTTATTCTGTGTTTTATTTTGAATGTGTTTAGAGTTTTTAAAGATTGATTATTCTTTAGGATATCTGTTAATGTCTTTATGCTGCCAAAGTAAATTAACAATACTCCACTTACCATCAAGTTTAA
>JASFZG010000209.1:0-4005 GCA_046055745.1 Flavobacteriaceae bacterium
CCTGTAAATGGACCTGCGATTGATGCTTTGGGATCAAGTGTTGCGATGGCTTGGTTTACGGCAGCAAACGATAATCCGAAAGTACAAATTGCTTTTTCAGATGATAATGGAGCAACTTTTGGTTTGCCTGTTAGAATTGATAATGGGAATGCTATTGGACGAGTAGCTATTGTAATGTTAGATACAAATTCAGCTGCAGTTTTATGGATGGAACCAAGCGGAGTAGATACAGTGATACGAATGGTTAAAGTAAATTCTGATGGATCTCAAAATAATCCAATAACGATTACTAAAACTCGAAGTGAACGATCTTCAGGATTTCCGCAAATGGAAGTTTTAGGCGATAAAATTTATGTTGCTTGGACTTCTTTAGAAGAAAAGGAAACAGCAATTAAATTTGTTTCTGTTTTAAAAGAAAGTTTGTAATATACCAAACCTGCTAGTTTTTTTAAATGATAAAACTCCTCATCATAGGTCATACTTTTCCAGAGCCAACAACTACGGCAGCAGGAAGCAGAATGATGCAGTTAATTTCTTTATTTCAAGAACAAGGATATGCAATTACTTTTGCTAGTACCAGTTCGGAATCTGATAAATCAAAAGACCTTTCTATCGTTGGTGTTCAGACGGAATCAATTGAATTAAATAATCCTAGTTTTGATGAGTTTATTTCAGAAACAAACCCTTCTATTGTACTATTTGATCGCTTCATTACTGAAGAACAATTTGGTTGGAGAGTAACAGAAAATTGTCCAAATGCTTTGCGAATATTAGATACGGAAGATTTACATTTTTTAAGAAAGGCAAGACAAGAAGCCATAAAAACAGCTAATAGTTTAGAAAAAATAAATTTGTTTTCAGAAACAGCAAAGCGAGAATTAGCTAGTATCTATCGTTGTGATTTGACTTTGATTATTTCGGAATATGAAATGGAATTACTTCAGAATACGTTTAATATAGACGCTTCTATTTTACAATATCTTCCTTTTTTAGTGGAAGAAACTACAGTTGTAAATGAGATTAAATCCTTTGAAGACCGGAATCATTTTATAACCATTGGTAATCTTTTACATCAACCCAATGTAGATTCCGTTTTATTTCTTAAAAAAGAAATATGGCCAAAAATTAGAAAGCAATTACCAAAAGCAGTCCTTCATATTTATGGTGCTTATGCTCCGCAACAAATTTTAGAATTACATTCTAAAAAAGATGGGTTTCTAATTAAAGGTTGGGCTGAAAATGTTTCAGTAGTAATGAGTAACGCTAAAATTTGTTTAGCGCCATTGCGATTTGGTGCTGGTTTAAAAGGGAAATTACTAGATGCAATGATTTACGGAACTCCAAGTGTAACGACTTCCATTGGAGCAGAAGGAATGACAGGAGAATTACCTTTTTCAGGAATAGTTTCAGATGAGATTGAAGCTATTGTAAATGCTTCAGTTGAGTTGTATTCTAACAAAAGTAAATGGTTACAAGCACAACAAAATGGCAAAGAAATTCTAAACAAACGCTTCCGAAGAGAATTGTTTTCCGAAGAGTTTAAAGCAAGAATACAATCACTTCAACAAAATGTTTCTACTCATCGAAAAAACAATTTTATTGGACAAATTCTTCAACATCAAACACTTCAGTCAACAAAGTATATGAGTAAATGGATTGAAGAAAAGAATAAATAGTCTCGTATATTTTTTTGTACTTTAGTCCAATGCCAAATTGGTTATACATCTTATTAATTGTGCTTGCTGTTTATTCGGCAATTAGTGTTTTGTTGTATTTTCTACAAGAGCAATTACTTTTTAAACCCGAAAAATTACCTAAAGATTTTCAGTTTTTTTATGAACATCTAGAAACCGAAGAATACAATCTTACTACTCGAGATGGTGCCATAATCAACGGATTACACTTTATTACTAAAAACCCTAAAGGTGTTGTTTTATATTTAAAAGGAAATAGTAAAAGTATTAAAGGCTGGGGAAAATTTGTTGTAGATTTTACTCGAAATGGCTACGATGTCATTATGGTAGATTATCGTGGTTTCGGAAAAAGTACAGGTAAAAGAAGTCAGAAAAAAATTAAAAATGATCTTCAGTTTGTCTATAATAAAATAAAAGAAAGGGTAGACGAAAAACATATAATTCTCTACGGAAGAAGCCTTGGTTCTGGATTTGCCACAAAATTAGCATCTGTAAATAATCCTTGTAAATTAATTTTAGAAGCACCCTATTACAGCCTTACCAAAGTAACTGCTAGATACGCTCCATTTATGCCTTTTTCGATTATTATGAAATACCCATTGCCAACTTACAAATGGTTAAAATATGTACAATGTCCAATCCACATTATTCACGGAACGAACGATACATTAATACCTTTTAAAACAAGTGTAAAGCTTTCGAAAGTTAATCCGAAACGTACTCGTTTATACACCGTTATTGATGGTGGACATAAAAATTTAAATAACTTTGAAAGCTATCATAAAATGTTGGACGAAATATTAAATTCAACACCTGTAGAACAAAATTTAGAGCATAGTAGTATTAATGTAGTTCATAATTCCAAGAGAAAAAATGCGTAATAAAAAGAAGTTATTTATCATCCTTTTTGTCCTCCTTAATATTTATGGGTTACTTTGCGGTGTGATTTATTTTTTTCAAGAAAACCTTATTTTTTTACCCACGGTACTTACTCAAGAACACGTCTATGAAATGGACAATTCTTTTGAAGAGATTACTTTGGAATCCAACGATGGTGCTCAATTAAACGGACTTCATTTTAAAGTTGAAAACCCAAAAGGTGTGGTGCTTTATTTCCATGGAAATGCAGGAAACCTTCAACGATGGGGAGAGCTTACCGAATTTTTTGTAGATAAAGACTATTCTGTAATTGTAATGGATTATAGAGGTTACGGAAAAAGTACAGGGAAAAAATCGATGGAAGCCTTGTATAATGATACCGAAATATGGTACGATTATGCCAAACAATTTTATAAAGAATCTGAAATTACAGTCTACGGAAGAAGCCTCGGAACCACCTTTGCAACTTACATTTCTTCCAAACACCAGCCGAAAAAGTTAATTTTAGAATCGCCTTTTTATAGTATTGAAGAAGTGGCAAAATCTCGATTTCCATTTTTGCCGATAAAAACATTATTACATTATAAATTTCCGACCTATCAATATATAAACGAAGTTTCTTGCCCGATTACGATTTATCACGGAACCAATGATAAAGTGATTAACTATCTACAAGGAAAAAAACTTTTTGAAAGTATTAAAAAACCTTCAAAAAAGTTAATTTCAATTTCTGATGGAGGGCATAATGATTTGGTGAATTTTAAAGAATATATATCTACTATTGAAGAAGAATTGTAATTTAATTTTCTCGATTCTTTTCTTGAATTTTCCGAACAATATTAGCAGCCATATTTCTAGGAAACACTCTAGGTAATTGTGATAATACCTTATTGATTGTTCCAGGAACAACCACTACTTTACCCTTATTCATTTGTTGATAGCCATAAGCAGCAACTTCTTTTGGACAACCCATATTAAAACTAATTTTGTTTTCTGAAGCTTTCTCTGAAACTACTTCTTGAAATGAAGTTTTTGTTTGTCCAGGACATAAAACGGTCACTGTAACTCCTGTTCCTTTTAACTCGTTAGCAATCGCTTCAGAAAAAGAAAGAATATATGCCTTTGAAGCGTAATAAATAGTCATCAACGGACCAGGTTGAAATCCAGCTAAAGAGGACATGTTTAATATTTTACCTGACTTTCTTTCAACCATTCCTTTTAAAACTAATTTTGTTAAATGAGTGGTTGTCATAATGTGTAAGTTAAGCATTGCAGCTTCTCTAGACCAATTGGTATCTGCAAATGTGCCAAATAATCCGAAGCCTGCATTATTAATTAAAACATCAATAGGAGTATCGCCAATTTCTTCAAAAATTTCTTCAGATATATTCTGAATACTTAAGTCTTTAGTTAAGGTTTTAACTTGAATTGA
>JASFZG010000210.1:0-13431 GCA_046055745.1 Flavobacteriaceae bacterium
TTGTGCGTCTCTGAGGGTTAAATCAAATTCTGCAAAACCATCATTAGGAATCTCATCACATATTGTTAAATCATCGGGGAGTATAGCAATGGGTTGTGGTGCGAATTCAATAATAACATCATCTGTGGCTGTACATCCTCCCGAAAAAGTAGTTTCTATTTGATAGGTTCCAGATTGAGTAACAACTAAAACATTAGACACTTCACCAACCAATTCATCAAAAACCATAGTAACAACATTCCATACAAACCATTTATAAGTTGTTTGACCAGATAAATCTGGGTCCACACTTATTTCTAAAGGTTGACCATCACAGGGAGCATTACCAGCACCAATTGTTAAATCGTCTCCTAAATCTACACCGATACTAAAAGAACCACCTTCTAAAAAAACCGCAGAATCTAATGCAGCATCTGTTTCGTCAGCAATTACTAGTTTTATTGTATAAGGATTTCCTGGCACAACATCTCCTTGAGCTGATAAACTTATAAGTTGACCATTAAAATTAATGGCAGCTAGATTAGGGTCATTGAATGGCAGGATATTATACTTGTCAAAATATTCTTCATTTATTGCAGGACAACCACCAGGTACATCTGGATGAACATTTGTAGCTTCAATAGGTATGCTTGTTCCTGGTAAAACAGCTAAATTTTGTGTTATTCCAGTATTTAAATCTATTAATATAAAAGCAAAAGCATCAGAAAAAGTACATTCAAAATTTTGATTATACTCTTTAGAAGTGAACAAAAAATTAAAGCTTATTTGACTTATTAAAGGAGTAAATTGAAACTGAATAAATGAAGCATTGTTTGTTTGAGTTGCAGTTGTATTAGCTTCTAGATCTGCATCTCCTGGCCAATTTGTAGTTCCATTACTTTGTGGTGTTGTATTTGGACCAGGGGCAAAAGAAATATATCCTGAACTTAAAATTATTCCTTCTTGGTAAGGAAAATCAGATCCGTTTGCGTTAAAATAGCCGATACCGTTTCCTTCGCCAAAATCAGTTCCTGTACGAGAACCATAATTTGACGTTTCAGCACAAGGGCTGTTAATTAAAATATCTTCAACAAGCTCTTGAATAGTAAAGGTTTCATCAATTGTAATAAATTGAGAATACCCTACTAAAGAGAAAAGTAGAACAATGGGGAGTAAAATTTTCTTCATGCAATCGGTTAAGTTTTCAAATATATTGAATACATTGGTTTTCTTTTCATAATTTTGCAAAAAAAGTTACAAAATGTCGAAATTTAATATATCTGTACAACCAACAAATAATGAAAATATTGTGAAATTTGTTGCAAATTCTTTTCTAACACAATCTAACAGCTATGAATACAACAATATTGATGATGCTAAAGACAGTGTCTTAGCGCAAAAACTGTTTCAATTACCTTTTGTTAAAACTATTTATATTACTCAAAATTTTATTGCTATTGACAAATATAGTTTTGAAACAACGCAAGTAAATTGGAAAGACGTTCAGGAAGAAGTGTCTAACATTATAGAGAAGTATTTAAATTCTGGAAAATCTGTCATTACGAATAAAGACAGTAACAAGAAAAAAGCAATACCTATTTCAATTTATGCCGAGAGTACTCCAAATCCAGAAGCCATGAAATTTGTTGCTAATAAAGCATTGGCAAATGACATTTACGAATTCAAATCAAAGAATGATGCAATTCACGCTCCTTTAGCACTTGAGTTGTTTAACTTTCCTTTTGTAAAAGAAGTATTTATTAATGCAAATTATATTTCAATTTCAAAAAACGGCAGTGTTGAATGGCAAGAAATCACAAATGAAATAAGGTCATTTATAAAAACATATATTGAAAGTGGTAAAAACATTTTTAATGATGAAATTCTTCAGAAAGAAGAAAAAATAACCCAACAAAATGTTGATAGTAAATTTTCTGAAATTGATAAAGAAATTATTTCCATTTTAAACGAATATGTAAAACCTGCCGTTGAAAGTGATGGTGGAAACATAGCATATCACTCTTATAATAAAGAAACAAAAACAGTAAAAGTGATATTACAAGGAGCATGCAGTGGCTGCCCATCATCCACAGTAACCTTAAAAAACGGAATTGAAACTATGCTTCGGCAAATGTTGAAAGGAAAGGTTGAAACCGTGGAAGCTATTAATGGATAATTTTTAAACTCTGTTTAAACTTTTATAAAAAATACACTTTTGACAATCAAAAGTGTATTTTTGTTATTATACCAATTTTATTTTATGAAAATTTTATTTACCTTTTTATTATTAATATCATTATTATCGTGTAACTCTTCAAAAAAAGAAACCTTGGAAACACATTTACATACTAACGAGCTAATTAAAGAAACCAGCCCCTATCTTTTACAACATGCTCACAATCCCGTAAATTGGAAAGCATGGAATGATAAATCGTTACAAACTGCTAAAGATGAAAATAAATTAATGATAATTAGTGTAGGTTATGCCGCTTGTCATTGGTGTCACGTGATGGAAAAGGAAAGCTTTGAAGACTCAACTGTTGCTGCGGTTATGAACAAAAATTTTATAGCTATTAAAGTAGACCGAGAAGAACGTCCAGACGTTGACCAAATTTATATTAATGCTGTTCAACTTATGACAGGCAGTGCCGGTTGGCCATTAAACGTTGTTACATTACCAGACGGAAGACCAATTTGGGGAGGTACTTATTTTAAAAAAGAGCAATGGATTAATTCACTAGAAAAAATGCAGAAACTCTATGAAGAGGATCCACAAAAACTGATAGATTATGCAGATAAATTAGAAGAAGGAATTAAAAGCATGGATTTAATTTCTGTTAACACCAACGAAATTAATTTTAATGAAATCCCAACCCATAGAATTGTTAATTCTTGGCTAAAAACATTCGATCATAAATTTGGAGGAACTAACAGGTCTCCAAAATTTATGATGCCGAACAATCTTGAATTCTTAATGCGTTATGGTGCTCAAGAGCACAATAAAACAGTTAAAGAATATGTGTTTAACACTTTAGATAAAATTGCTTACGGCGGAGTCTACGATCACGTTGGTGGTGGATTTGCAAGGTACAGCACTGATATAAAATGGCACATTCCTCATTTCGAAAAAATGTTATACGACAATGCACAACTAGTAAGTTTGTACAGCCATGCTTATCAAATCACCAAGAATCCTTTATATAAAGAAGTTGTTGAAGAAACTTTGGAATATGTTTCAAGAGAAATGACCAATAATGAAGGAGCTTTTTATTCATCATTAGACGCCGATAGTTTAACTGAAAATGACGAACTTGAAGAAGGAGCATTTTACACCTTTAACAAGGAAGAACTACAAGAACAAATAGACGATGACTTCGAGCTATTCTCCGAATATTACAATATAAACAGTTATGGAAAATGGGAAAAGGAAGATTATGTACTTATACGAAAAAAGAGCGATCAAGAAATAATTGAAGAATTTTCCATTACAATTGAAACATTAAATCAGAAAAAAACCGGATGGAAAAAAGCACTTCTTACCTTCAGAAATCAACGCCCAAAGCCAAGACTAGACGACAAAACATTAACTTCTTGGAATGCATTAATGATTAAGGGATATATTGATGCCTATAAAAGTTTTCAGAATAAAGATTATTTAAATGCCGCACTTAAAAACGCCAACTTTATAGTTGAAAAACAATTACAAGAAAATGGTGCATTAAACCACAATTATAAAGATGGAAAAAGTAGTATTAATGGTTATTTAGAAGATTACGCTTCTGTTATTGAAGCCTTTATAGCAATTTACGAAGTTACTTTAGATTTTAAATGGATTGAATCTGCAAACAACTTGACAGAATACACCTTTACAAATTTCTTTGATGAAGAAAAAATCATGTTTTATTTTACCTCAAAAGAAGATAAAGAATTAGTTAGCAGAAACTTCGAATATAGAGATAATGTAATTCCTGCTTCCAATTCTATTATGGCTAAAAATTTATTTATTTTGTCTCATCATTTTGATAATGAAAAATACAGGATTACCGCATCTAAAATGCTTCATAATATCCAACCAGAAATAGAAAATTACCCTAGTGGATATTCCAATTGGTTAGATCTATTATCAAATTATCAAAACAATTATTTTGAGGTAGTGACCGTTGGGGATGAAGCAGTAGAAAAAGTCTCTGAACTTAATAAGTCTTACCTTCCTAATATTCTTATTGCGGGAAGCACTACAGATAAAAATAGCCCTTTATTAGAGCTTCGGTTTACAAAAAATGAAACCTTAATATTTGTTTGCGTAAATAACGCCTGTAAACTTCCGGTTAACAAAGTAATAGAAGCATTACAGTTATTAGATTAAAATAGTATTAATGAGTAAAGGATTATAGGCTTTACCCTAATCATTATATTCTTATGGTTAATTTCGCTCTTATTATCTAATATTATTATTTACTTGATAGTAACTTCAAGTAACGTATTTGTAATAATATTAGGTTTTTTTTAACAATAATATCGGTTTAAAAACTACACCTAAAGAATACCTTTGCAAATCAAAAAAAAAGCTATGAAAAAGACACTATTTATTTATTCAATATTATCGTTGCTATCATTTAATATGGTAATGTATTCTCAAAAACCTTTTGATGATCCTAATGAGAATGAATATTTAATGAGTAGAACAGTAAATTTAAAAAACGCACCAAAAAACGTTGCTGGGTCACCTTATTTTGTTGAAAAATTTCAAAAAGGAACTATCTATAAAAACAATACCGTTTTAAAAAGAAATATTAATTTACGTTATAATGCAAGTAGAGATTTAGTAGAAATTGAATTTAATCAAAATCAATCTAAAATTTTAAGACATTCATCTAATATATATGCAGTAATTAACAACAAACAATATATTTATATTCCAGATTCTATAGATGAAGAAAACAACGGCTACTTTGTAGTTTTACATAAAGGCTTAATAATGAGTTTATATAAGAAACACGAAAAAACTTTTAGAGAAGGGAAAAAATCTATAAACTCTATGACAAGTGATATTCCTGCTACTTATAAAACTAAAGAATCTTTATTTTTAGTTAATGAAAAAGGAGAATTACAAGAATTATCTAAGTCAAAAAACGGAAAAATCAAATCTTTTATCAGTCACCAAAAAGAGCTAAAACAATACGTAAAGGAAAACAACCTAAATATTAATAAAGAAAACCAACTGATAAAGCTCGTTAGTTATTATAATACTTTATAACATTCGTTTTTTTTTAACAATAAGCATCCTGTTAAGAATTAATTATTAAATTTACAAAATAAAAAATATTCTTATGAAAATCATTATCAAGTTAGTTGTTCTATTATTTGTTGCATTATTTATTAATACTCCTAAAGTCAATGCTCAAAATTATAATATGGGCAGGCAGATTACTAATACTGCTTTATCCCTAGATCAATACATTAAAAGATTTGACAATGGTGTTGATTACAATGATGTTAAAAGCTATAAAGGCACACCCTATAATACACCAAATTATTTACCTGGTAATATTTATGAAAAGACTACACTATTAGCAAGTGATGTTGCTTTAAGGTATAATGCAGTTGCTGATGAAATGGAAGTAAAAGAATCTATGGCCACTCCAGATGAAGAAGCCAAAGTACTTACAAAATCAGTAGATATTTATGTAAAAATAAATGGTAATATATTTATTTTCGCTCCATACCAAGGAGGTGTTGAAGAAGGTGGTTATTTTCAAGTATTATTTGAAGGAACTCAATATAATTTTTATAAAAAACTTATTAAAAAGTTCACTCCAGCAAAAGCTGCTACAACTTCTATTACTACAGACACCCCTGCTATTTTCCAAGATAAACCTGTTTATTATATAGTTACTAAAGCAGGTAGGTATTATGAATTTCCTTCTTCAAAAAGCAAAAAAATTAAAGTTTTTGGTGAGCAAAAAGATGCTATTAAAAAGTATGTAAAAGAAAATGATTTAGATTTAAATGTTGAAAAGGACCTTAAAAAAACTATTATATATTTTGATGGTATAGAAGGTACTAAACTATAATAAAATATTTTTTATAAATTATCAAAAGGATTAGATTAACACATCTAATCCTTTTTGTTTTCTAATTGTTTTAAATAATAAGAAGGATACAATCCAAATTTCTTATAGAAAGCTTTAGAAAAGGACTCAGCACTTTTAAACCCACTTTCATTTGCAATTGCTTTAATAGTATATTTTCTAAACATAGGATTGTTTTTAAGCTCCTGTGCTGTAAAATCTATTCTTAAATCATTAATATATTGTGAGAAGTTTTTATCTTTTTTTAGATTTATCACCTTCGATAAATAGGTAGAGTTTGTTTTAAAATCTTTTGCCATATCGTTTAAGAAAATATTTAAAGAAAGGTATTTATTATTCGCTTCAAACTTCTCAAGTTTTAATAAAATTTCATTAATAATAGGCTCTGGAATACCAATTTCAACAGTTTCAATCTTCTTTATGTCTAACTTTGGCAAATTTAATTTAGCTTGTAATTCTTCAAATCTTAATTTAAACAATCGTTGCCTTCTAAAATAATAAATAATAAAAGCAATACTAATAATCAAGAATAGTAGTATTAACCAATTTAGTAAAGTCGAATTGTTGTTTTTTTTGTTTAATTCTTTGATTAACAATTCCTTTTCTTCCAATAATTTTGGTATATGGTAGTCTTTTTCTGTTTTTGCTTTAATGAATATTCTTTTAGCCTCTATAATTTTTCGGATCTGAATTAGCTTATACAAATAACTTAATTGAGTTTCTTTATCCCCTTTATCTCTATAATATGTAGCTAATTTATCATAAACGATTGGCAGCTCTGGTTGTAAAACATGCCTTTTCTCGTATATAGAATCTATTTTTTTATAGTAAGACACCCCAAGTTCCGTTCTTCCTTGATTATAATAAATACTCCCCAAGTAATAATAAAAATAAGGAAGATATTTTTTATTATAAGATTCCCTGATAACATCTCCTTTTAATAAACTATCTAAAGCCGATTTATAGTTTTGTTTTTTAAATAATGCACTACCAGATCTTGAAACGAATGCATAATATGTAATTGTATCTTTTTCTTTTATAGCCTCGATAATTCCTTTATTAAAATAAACTAATGCAGAATCTGGCTTATTTAACCTAACATAGCATTTTCCTAATCCTTCAAGTGAATATAAATAATGCTGTAGAAACCCCTCAGAGGTTTTGTTTTTAAATAACAAATCATATGTTAGTAATTCAGAATCTAATGCTTTTTCATAATCCCCCCAAAGTGTATTAATACTATTAATTTGATGGAGAGCGGTTAATTGTTGATCTACATTATTCTTTATTTTTGCTCTTTGATACCCTAAAATAGCATTTTTTAAGCTTTTCTCATATTCATCATTATTAAACAGGTAAAGTGATTTAAAAATATAACCAATTGCTGGAAAATTTTTATGCTTACTATTAACTGAAAGCGTTATCGTGGTATCCAAATATTTTAATGCTACGTTTCTTTTTGAAACAAACGCCAATCGAGTATAACCTCTTGCCATTTTGGTGCTATCGTTCTCTTTTCTTGCTTTTTTAATGTATGCTTTTGAAATTTTTATTGCTAATAAGGTGTCTTTGGCATTGATGTCATATAAATCAATAAGAGATTCGTAACTTTTTTTAGATAAGGGCTCCTCTTCTTTGTTTTGTGCTATAACTCCGAAGTTAACAAGAAAAGTGAAGACAATTACATTTAAGATGGTAGTATTCATTCAATAGATTAAATCAATTTATATAAAATGTAATTTATAGTTTTTCATTAAAACTCACACTATAACATTAGTCTAAATTTATAAATATCGACCCTATTTTAATAAATACCGACATTCAACATTTGTCAAAAACGTTTTTCAGAATTACTTTTAATAAAAATATTGGAGAAACCGAAAATCCAAAATAGAGTAGGTCAATTAAAAAACGATAATCATGAAAAAAATCAGTTTACTATTTATAGTATTATTTACCATAAATACATCTTATTTAAAAGCCCAATTAATAGCAGATCAAGGTTATTCAAATAGAAGAACCACAAGTTCTTTATTTGTTCTGGATGAATACATTAAAAGGCAAGAAAAAGGAGTCAATTATAAAGACACAAAAAGCTATAAAGGCACCCCTTATAATAACCCTAGTTTTTTACCTGGAAACATTTATGAATCAAACAAATTGCTTGCGACAGATGTAGCATTAAGATACAATGCCATTGCGGACGAAATAGAAGTTAAAGAAACACTTGCAACAAGTGATGATAAAGCTAAAGTATTGTCAAAATCATTAGATGTTTTTGTAAAAATAAATAAGGATATTTTTATTTTCGCACCATATCAAGGAGGTGTTGAAGATGGAGGATACTTTCAAGTATTATTTGAAGGAGAAAATTACAATTTATACAAAAAATTAAAAAAGAAGTTTACCCCTGAAAAAAAGGCTACAACAAGTATAACTAATGATTTACCTGCTACTTTTAAAGACTCACCCGTTTATTACATTGTTACCAAAGAAGGCAAATATTATGAGCTACCTGAACCAAAAAACAAAAAATTAAAAGTTTTTGGAAACAAACAAAATGAGATTAAAAAATATGTAAAAGAAAATAAACTTAATTTAAAAGAGGAAAAAGATCTATTACGAGTGGTACGTTACTTTGATAATTTTAAAAATGCAAAAAGCTAATTATTATCCCGTAACAAAATCTTTTAAATAATAAGGTTCAAAATAGGCGACATTTTCTATGTCGCTTTTTTTATGCTTTAATTCTGCTAAATATCCCATTTCATTAGCTGAAGGGAATTTATCTTCAATAAAAACAGCATTTTTATTTTCACAAATGTTTTTAAACTTCTCTACTCCATCACCAATAAAATAAACTTTATTTTTATCGAGATCTTCTATAAAAGAAGCTTTATCTAAAATCTCAGCTTGAGTTTCTCTTACTTCTTCTTTATTTGAATTAAATACTGCCGAATAAACTTCCATACGACGAGCATCTAACATTGGAATAATTATTCCATCCTTTTCTGAAACTTGATAAGCAAGCGCCACTAAAGTAGGAATCGAGATTAACGGAATATCCAATGCAAAACACAATCCTTTTGCCGAAGAGACACCAATACGAAGCCCTGTATAAGAACCTGGACCTTTACTTACCGCAATAGCATCTAATTGTGATTTTTGGATGTTAGCTTCATTTAAAACATCCTCAATAAACAAATGAAGCTTTTCTGCGTGAGAATATTGTTTGTTATTTTCTTCTTTGAGTGCAATGGTTTTTCCATCAACTGAAATTGCTACAGAGCAGTTGGTAGTAGAAGTTTCAATACATAAAATTGCAGCCATTATTCATCTTCTTTTTCTTCGTTCTCTTCAACATCTTCAGACTTAGACTCTACTTTATCACCAGATTTAAGTGACTTTGTAACGGTATTATAAGGCCCTGTAATCACTTCATCACCTTTAGTTATTCCAGATAGAATTTCGATATTAGAATCATCCTGAATCCCTGTTTCAATCACTCGTAATTTTGCAACATTTCCATCTTTAATGAAAACACATTCAAATTTTTCGGTACTTGCAGATTTAGATTTCTTTTTAATTTTCTTGTTTTTTGTGCTTGAAGTATCCGTTTTAATTACAATTGAACTAATTGGCACCCCTATAATATTTTCTTTTTTGTTGGTTATAATATCAACCGTAGCAGTCATTCCAGGTCTAAAAGGCGAATAATTTTCAAGTTTACCTTCAGTTAAGTCTTTGTACGACTCTGGAATTATTCTAACTTTTACTTTAAAATTGGTCACTTGATCTACCGATAAAGCATTTTCAGCTGTATTAGCAATTTCGGTAACAATTCCTTTAAACTCTCTTTTTAAATAAGCATCAACCTCAACGATTGTTGAATCTCCTACATTTACTTTTACAATATCCGTTTCGTTTACATCTACTTCAACCTCCATATTATTAAGGTTGGCAACACGAACAATTTCGGTACCTGCCATTTGTGCGGTTCCAACAACACGCTCACCCAACTCTACTGATAGTTTTGAAATTGTTCCATCTCTCGGAGCAAAAATCGAAGTTCTAGAAAGGTTATCACGAGATTGTTTTACTGAAGACTGAGCACTTTGTACATTATAATAGGAAGATTTTACATTGGCTTGAGCTACTTCATAATCGGTAACTGTTTTTTCCCAATCTGCTCTCGAAATAACTCCTTTTTCATATAAAGCTTTATTTCTATCATAATTTAATTTTGAATTACTTAATCCTGCTTCGGCTTGAGTTAGTAAAGCTTTTATATTTTGTAGTCCTGCTTGTGACTGTGTTAATCTTGCTTGGACTAGATCTGGATTGATACTTACTAGTAAATCTCCTTTTTTCACCTGTTGTCCTTCTTTAATAGGAAGTTCAATAATTTCTCCAGACACTTCCGAAGATAATTTTATTTCTATTTCTGGTTGAATTTTTCCAGTAGCCGCAACGGTTTCTATAATTGTAATGAATTCAATATTGGTTACTTCAACTTCTTTAAAGTTTCCTGTTTTACCAAACCACCCAGCTTTTTTACCACCAACTAACAAAGCTAAAACAGCGATAACAATAACGATAATCCAAATGAGTGTCTTTTTTTTCATAATAATTAATATCCTTTATCTCTGCTCAATAAATATTTTGAATGTACTCTGAGCGGAGCCAAAGAGTACAAGTTTATTTCTTTCTAATTAAAATTTTAATTCTGTTGCTGGAATCCCAAAAAACAATTCTAATACTTTAAGTTTAAATATATATTCATATTTAGCTCTATTTGCTTCAATTAGAGCTTGATTGTATCTTAATTTTGATTGGCTAAACTCAAACGAGTTTGTCAATCCTACATCAAATCTATCCTTTGCATATGCATAAGCTAACTCTTGAGATTCTAATGATGCATTTGCTGCTTCGTATGATTTCTGAGCCCCATCTGCATCTACATATGCTTGATAAACATTCGACTCCAAATCCAATTCTGCTTGTTCTAATTGATATTCATTCCGTTTGACATTAACAACATTTCTCTTCACATTATTTCTGGTTGAAAATCCATTAAAAATCGGAACATTCATACGAAAACTTAATGAAAAACCATCATTATCTGAAAGCTGATCGGCAAAAGGAACAACAGGTAATTCTACCAAACTTGTATTTGGAATATCAGAAAGCACTGCATCACCAGTACCATCAACATAACCTATTTGTGTTGTGATTATCGGATTATCTGAATCTAATTCTTGTCCAATTCTTGTAATATCTGTTTCTCTAGTATTGTAATTAAAAAATAGATCAATTGTTGGCCAATAAATACTTTTAGATATCTCTAAGTCTTTCTGAGCAACCTCCATATTTTGTTCTGCAATTCTTACTTCGTATCTATTTTCTTTAGCCGAACTTATAACCTCATCAACAGATTTATCAGTAATTTCTGAAAGAATTACATTAAACTCTTCATCTGCAATTTCAAATGTTTCGTAATCTTTAATCAAAAGTAATTGAGCCAAACTTATCAATGAAATTTTCATATTACTTTCTGAAACCACAATTGTTTGAATTTCCCTTGCGTTTACTGCTTTAATCTCAAGTAAATCACCTTGAGGCAACACTCCTGCATCAACCAATTCTTGAGTTCTTGCAATTTGATCTTTAGTTACTAAACTTTGTTCTATAGCAACATCTAAATTTGCTTTACTCAATAAAACTTGTAAGTAGCCATTCGCCACAAAAAGAGCAATATCATCTTTAATTTTACTTAAATTATACTGTGAAGAAAGCTGTAACATTTTTGCTTTCTGCATTTCTCTATGATTTCGTAAACCACTAAAAACAACAACTCCAGCAGTTATACTATAAGAGGAATTTCTTGAAGTTACATTTCTTAAGACTCCTGTTGTTACATCTTGCGTCAACCCCGAATTCCAACTATTTCCTGCAGAAGCATTTAAAGTTGGGAGGTAATTTCCTAAAGCATCACTTTTTGAAATATCTGCGTTTTCAACTTCTAAGGCAGATTGTTTTACCGAAATATTATTCTCAATTGCATAGACAACACATTCTTGAAGTGTCCACTTTTTATTTTGAGCTGATACTGAAATTCCTATTGAAAGGAATAAAAATACAATTACAAACTTTTTCATATTGATAGTCATTGTTGAATTTGTCTTTGATAAGATTAATTTGTTACAATTCTGAAGAGAAAATAATGAAAATTATCTTCCTCTATTAGATTTACCTGCAGGTTTAAGTTGATTCCAAACTTTTATTTTATCGCTTTCTGAAATCCCACTTATTACTTCTACATTAATTCCGTCACTAATCCCAAGCTCTAAATCTTTTCTTTCAAATTCTTGATCACCAACTTCCACCTCTACAAAAGGTTTTTTTGTTTTAGGGTCGTATTGAATTAAGGCTTCTTTTAATGCCATTACACTATCTGCTCTTGCTAAAATAATGGAAGCGTTTGCACTTAATCCAGCGCGAATAAAGGTTGTGTCTTTTTTGTGAAGTGTACCTTTAATTTCAAACTGAATTGCTCCATTTTCATCCACTCCTTTAGGTGCTATATAATCTAAAATAGCATCAAATTTTTTGTTTTCAATAGCTCCAACTGTGATTTCTAAAGGTAAATTTTCTTTGATTTTTCCTACTTCACTTTCATCTACTTTTCCTTCAAAAATCATATTACTAACATCTGCAATAGTAGCGATAGTGGTTCCATCATTAAAATTATTGGCTTCAATTACCTGGTTCCCTGTTTTTACAGGTACATCTAATACCATTCCAGAAACGGTGGCTCTAATTTCTGTATTTGCCGAAGCACCCATACCGCTTGTCGTACCCGTCTTTACAATATCGTAATTCTGACGTGCATTTGTCAAGTTAATTTGCTCTTGCTTATATCGTTGTTTGGATTGATCGTAAGATAGTTGCGCGGTATCAAATTCGTTGGCAGAAATCACTCCTTTAGCAAACAATTCTTTTTGTCTGTTATAAATATTTTCCTGATTTTCGAAAGCCATTCTTGCGGTTTCAACTTGAGTATTGACTGAATTTATGTTGTTTTTTGCACTGTTTAATGAAGACACGTTTGGCACTACTTTTACTTTTGCTAATAAATCTCCCGCTTTTACAATTTCGCCAGCTTCCACAAATATTTCATCTATAATTCCAGAAATATTGGGTTTAATTAACACTTCTTCTTTGGGCACAATGCTCCCAGTCGCTACGGTTTTTTTAATAATAGTTTCAGTAGTTACTTGCTGGGTTTCATACAACACAGGATCCTTTTTATCTTTTAAATAAATGTATCGTATTCCAAATATAAATGCTACTGAAATAA
>JASFZG010000211.1:0-24571 GCA_046055745.1 Flavobacteriaceae bacterium
TTAATATTGCTTGTAAAAGACTTCATCCCTTTATTTATAGACTCTTTAAAAGCATTTGCATCTGCAACCGCATAATTTAAATTGTACTTTGGGTTTTTATATTTGTCAATTCCAACTACTAAAAGATACACTTGAATTCCGTGTGATTTCTGTACCACTTCTTTTTCATAATTAACAATTAATGTTTGAGGGCTGCTTTCTGTTTTTTGAGAATTAATGGCAATGGCTTCAAAAGTATTTTCGCCTTCCAATAGCGTGATGTTAAAAACCTTACTATTTCCCGATATATCATCGTCTTCAACGGTCAAATTTCTTGTCTTGTTCCCAACTCTTTTTCCGTTATGGTAGAGTCTGATTTCAGAAATACGATCCCTATTTGCATTGGCATGTACCATTATTTTAGCAGAAGAGTTTTTAGTTGAAATTACCTGAACATCATCTTCAACAGTTAGATTTCTGGTTCCTTCAGAATAGCTAATCTCCACTGTTGGTACATTTTTTAAATCGTCTATTTCAACTTCGGGCTTTTCAATAATTTCACCCCTAAGAATTTTATATAATAAACGAGGCGTATAAAATTGATCGAACACTTGATTTAACGGAATCGTTTCTTTTCCTTTTACAAAAATTACTCGATTCCAAGCGTTTTGAGATCCATCAAATAATCCTTCGGGAGTATGTGCCAACCACTCGCCATCTCTAAATATATAAAGACGTAACAGCTCTTCTCCAGAAATTGCATTATGAAATTTTATCGTTCCATCTGAAACAAATGAATATACCTCATCGGTCACAAAATTGAAATTCTCTTTGTATAAAAAACGTCCGCTAAAATTGGAGTATGAATTTAATATTCGTCCAGTTGAAATCTCAAAAACTGTTGCTTCCTCGTTCTTATTAAAGGTTATTAATTTTGATTTTGAACCGTTTAGCAAAGAAACACTCATCGTCCCAATATTAGGCAAGGTAAAGGCTCTCATCTCTTTTCCTGTGTTTACATTATATACTTCGGCTTTATCTGTATCTACATTTGTTACTAAAATTTCGTTGTTGGAAATAAAGAAAACATTGCTGTAGGTATTGTAATAATAGGTGTTCTTTTTTCGCCAAAGCTCCTTTCCTGTTTTATAATTATAAGCAATTAAATAGGAATTAAACTTAGGATCTACATCTTCTAAAATTGAAACGATTACTATGGGTTGGCTTTCTGAAAAGTAAAAATCTATTAAACCAAGTTGCTTTAAATCTAATTTCTTTGAAAATATTGTCTTTTTAGAATCAAGGTCAATAATTTCAAATTCTTTGTTTTCGTAGGCGATTGCAAAAATATTTTTATCTGAATTTATTTCAAACCCAACATAATTTGGCCTTAGATTTAAAATAGTTTCCTCACTTTTTGAATTACCAATCTTATATGCATTTAAGGCTCCTCCTTTACTATCAATGGAAGCAAAATAAAATTGAGAATTTTTAGAGGCTTTTTTAAGTGACTGACTTTTAACTTTCTCTTGAATTGCTGTATTATACTCTACCAATTGGGTTCCGTTAGGTCGAAACGAAAGTGAGTTTATTTCGTTATAAAGATTGGATGTAATCATAGAAATTTCATCATTTTGAAACGAAAAATCCAAAACCGAAGGCTTCACAATTTGATGTCCAAAAGTTACAATAGGGTTGTTTGAATACGGTAGGTATTTATTGTAATTTCCTTTGGTTACGGCTCTTTCATCAAATATTTCAAATGCATACACATAATTAGCATCGGCTACAATATTGTCTTTTCTTGTTTTAGTGTAGATCACACCTTTTACTTCTCCTGTTTCGGGATTCAGCTCTATTAAAGTTGATTTTCCTGGAGCTATCCATAATTTAGAATCATCTTTAGATAAAGCAACTTGCCCTTTATGAGGTTTTACATTTCTATTAATATTTTCTACTACCACAACTTTTTCCCAAACATATTTTTGACTGTAACCATTATAACGCTTCACTTTTACGTGAGTAGCATCCATATAATCTATGTATAACATATCCATGTTTTTGAAATATGTTACCGGGTTATTTTCACCCTCCGAAACCGTGAATTTATTGGTAGCTATATGATAGTAAAGTAGATTCTTGTTGGTAATTTTAAAACTGGTGTAATCATCGTTCCATTCTTCGTATTGAGTTTCATAAATTATAAACCCATTATTTCCTGAAATTTTAGACGAAATTGGTTCAAACTTTACAGGCCAGTTTGCTAATTCACTGCTATTTCCTGTAATAGAATTCAACTTAATAAACTTCATATTAGATTCGTCTTCCATATTAATTGGAGAGAATCCAGTGACAATATAAAGCTGCCCATCTGTTTTATTGAAGATTAATTGTTTTAGGTTTTCAACTTTAAATCGCTTCTTAATTTTTAAAGTAGAATTATCAATAATAATGACTTCATTTCTAGTTCCAAGGTAGGTAGTTCCAGTTGCTTCATCTACTTCAAGACTATAGAGAAACTCGTTTAAATCTAACGTTTTTATTAGGGTTCCTGTTTTTTTATTCCAAAATTTGAGGGTGTAATCTGAATAATTTCCGAAGGTGATAAATAAATTTCTTGGAGAATCGAAGGCTGTTTGCATAATTGCATCGCTATGGGAAGCCTGCACCACAATTTCAGAGTTTTGTGAATTAACTTGAACTACAAATAGAAACACAAAAAGAGGAAGAAGATATTTCATCTTACAAATGGGTTAGCTCAACCATTACTGGAACCACATAACCTTTTGCTCCGTCTTTCACGTTAAAACCAGGAGAATCAGATTGATATTGAATCATACCTTTATCGATTAATTTATCTCCCAAAGCCGCTTTTATTTTTGACGTAAGTCCGCCATTTGTATTTTGCATTATTCTTAATAATTCTTTTTCGTCTAATTTCTGCTGACTAAAAAGTATTAACAAATAATCGGAACCGGGATTATTATCCATTCTAATTACTTTCTTTTCACTTGGAAATGCAAATTCTGAATTGGCACTTATTAATGGTGACATCCCATCATCAAAAGGAAGTATCTTGTTTATCACCTGCGTTAAATCTGTTGCAAAAGCATAAATATACGCTTCATTTTCATTTTTTAAATAAAAACGAAAACGAGTTCCTGAAGGATACGAATCCTTCATTCTATATGCGACTAAATCTTCGCCTTCCACATCGTCTTCAACAGTAAGGTTTCTGGTAGATGTTCTTGAAACAGGCATTTCTTTTCCAATATTAGTTTCAAAATGCAAACTTCCTTTTGGTGAATATTTAGCAATTGGATCTATATCTGGCTCTGGAATCACATCTTCATCTTGTTCTGGCATTTCTTCTTTTTTGTAATAACTATAAGGTTGCATTGCGCCTAAAGACCACTCTTCATATTCAGTATACGGAATCCAAATAAATCCATTATCGCCCCAATCTGTTCCCCAACTATTAAGAACTCTAAATGCTCCTCCTTCAAAATCATCATCATAGCCAATAACAACCATTGCGTGATAACCGTGTTTTACCGCAATTTCATCTTTTTCGGAAGCTAAAGAATGCCAAACTAATTTCGCTTCAAAAAAACTAGGAGGTAATTTGGTTCCTAATAAAACGGGATAGCCTTCAGATAAAGCCTTTTTAGTTGAATTGACTTTAAAATTCGGAATGTCCGTATCACCAAAAAACAAAGTTTGATAATCTCTAATTTTATAGTCGATTGCTTCTAATTGTGCTTCCGTGCTAATATCAGGATTACACGCATAAGGAAGGGTTTTTAACAAGGGAGCTCCAGCAATTTTTAAGGCCTCCAAACCAAGTCTTGGATCTGCTCCTTTATCACAATTGATATCATCTTCATATTTAATTAAGGTATAAATATAGGAAGGCGATAATGCATTTTCTGTAATTACTTGTTTATTGGTAATTCCTAAATCTTTTGCCAACATTATCGTTCTCAATCCATACGCACTAGCATAGGCAACACAAGTTCCATATTGACCTTGATTACCAGGAATAGGCGCATATTCTTCTAAAGAATAAGAAGCTGGCAAATATTCGTAAGTATCTGCGGTAAATTGAACTTTATAAGGAATACTGCGGTATGAAGCCTCATTCCAAACCATTCCGGTTGGATATTGTTGAGAGAATACTACTGAAGTAACTAATAATAATAGAAGTGATAACTGTTTCATAATGTTAAGGTTTTTTACATTATAAAACTATGATATTCAGCTAATCAAGCAAATAGGGCAATTGTCGTATTTTCATAATTAACAACTTATGTTTGAAAATTATATAAAACCCCTATATTTTAATTAGAGACTATCATTTATTATTCACAACTGTTTTTCGCTGCATATTTTTTTTCCGAATAATAAAAATGGACACGATTATAATAATTAAATATCCTATTATTAATAAGGTTAAAAGATATGTTTTATTGCGCTGCATAACCACATAGTCAGCTATTCCTGATTTCCAAAAAATCCATTCATCTGCAATTGATGAAGCAATGTCGTAATTACCCGTTTCTAAAACTATAATTCCGTTTTTTGATTTAAGATCAATTCTAGCTGCCGTATTAATTGCATTATTTCCACTTCCGTCGTGCCCAATTATATTAGAATTTTGATCTTTTTGACTATAAAGATGAGGGCCTAAACCATATATAGGATAATCGTTTATAAAAGTTTCTGGCATACTCATCTCTGCCATAGTTTCGCTTGTTAATACGGCATTTACAGAAACATTTGCTATTAAAAATTTCGATAAATCTGCTGTAGTTGTTACTAACGAAGCTGCTGCAAGTGCCGTAAATTTATTGAATTTCCGAGTCGTTCCGTCCACCTTAAAAACCGGAACCAAATGAAGGTTTGGTTGATCAGAAAGAACAAAGGTCGAATTATTCATCTTTAAAGGAATAAAAACCTCTTGCACCATATATTCTTGGAATGATTGACCGCTCACTTCCTCAATGATTAGTTGTAAAATTGTATAACCTGCTCCCGAATACATATACTTACTTCCAGGTTCAAAACCAATTTTCGCAATTCCTTCAGAATAAGGGGTGTCCGAGGCTTTTATTAATGATTCTTCAATAGTTTGCACCTTTTCATTTTCTGTAAAACCCGAATAGCCAAGATCATCTACCAAACCTGAGGAATGTGAGAGTAATTTTCTAATCGTTACTTTTTTATTGTCAAATTCACTCTCGGGAAGATGCCACCTTGTAAGATATTTATCAATTGGTTTGTCTAAATCTAATTTACCTTGCTCTACCAATTTTAGAATACCAAAAGAAGTAACCCATTTACTAACTGAAGCTACTGGAAAACCAGATTTCTCATTTACAGGCTGATCTATAGAATAAAAGAAGTCTTTTGAAACTTCTCCATTTTCAATTAAAACCATTGCTAAATTACCAACATATTCATCTGCTATTTTTTTCTTAGTAGCTTCAATAAATGCTTCGGAAGTGTCTTCAGAAGTAATTGGTCTTAATAAAAACCCATCAATAAAGCCGTATCCTATAAAAGCTGTCCAAATTAAAATTGCTAGAATTATGAGTGTGATTCGTTTGAATGTTATCATTTAGTTTTTATGATTAGTGATTTCTATCCTCCACTTAACAATATTTATACCAAGATATTCAAGTATTATTTTATTGTTCTTTGCTTATCCAATCAATTGCTCCATTAACAACTGGGTCATTTGCTGAGTCAATCATTTTATAATTGAAATTAATTATTGTATCAGGTTGTATATTTTTGCCAAAAGCAATTTCTTTTCTATCTGCATAAACTGCTGTAGAAATAACAACCATTGCACCATCGCTTAATTTAAAGCCAGATGGTACAGTTGACAATCCCGAGGTGTTCTCTCCAAAGCTTTTGGTGTTAAAGGTGTTTTACTTGAATTAGAGCAATTCAAAACAAAAAATATAAGTAAAGAAATATAAAGTGTTTTCATCTTTAAGAACAAACCACTAAGCTAGGGAATTAAAAATAAAGAAGAAAAACCAACTATAAATCATACTTCACCACAAACATCACAATTCTTGGAAGCACAAAGTACCATTATTGTACTATTTTGGCAGTTAAAATTTACTTTTATGGCTCTTGATGAAATATTTTTGTTAGATAATGGTATAAATCGGGGTGTTTTTTTTCAAACTTATCTGGGTGATTAAAAAAATACTCACTAACCACTGCTAAGAACTCTGCGTTATTGGTAAGGGCATAAGGGCTAATGTCAGATTTATTCCTTTCAATTTGGCGCATTTCATCTTTAATTTCGTGAAGCCAACTACCAACATACGAATGCTCTAACAAATATTCAGGTACTCCGTCAACAACACCATCCTGCTTATCTAACAAATGAACAAATTCGTGAATACCTACGTTTTTTTTATGTCTCACACCGTCAAACGCATCTAATAAATCTGGTTTAGATAAGATTACTGAACCGCTTAATGCGCCATCTCCAACCATACCAATTATAAACTGTTTATGGTCTTCGAATCGTTCTGTTTGAAAATTTTCATCAAAACTATTTGCATAAATTAGCACCTGATTAATTCTAGGATAATTAAAACCTGGGAAAGCAAAAACTGGTATTATAGCACTTGCAGCAACCATTAATCTTACGGTATCATCAACATCTGTTTCAATACCCTTGACTTTTTTTGTTGCTAAAAATAATGCAATTCGTTTTTCAAAAGCGGTTTTTTCATCCTTCGAAAGTTCTCTATAAAAAATAGCTTTTTTCTCTAAAATTGCTCTCCATTCTGTTGAGAACGGTTTTGAGATTTCTTCTAAAACTTTGTTTTGCTTCTTTTTAGAAGTAACCTTTACTATAATTATAACAGCAATTACAATCAATGTTATTATTAGGCTGTACATTTATTTATTAGTTTAGAAAATGAAAACATCTGATTAATTTCAATTAAAGATAGAATATTTTCTATATTAATTTAGCGTTTCCTTTTCCTCGGAAAAAATATTACTTTTATTATTACAAATCATACTTCACCACAAACATTACAATTCTTGGAAGCACAAAATACTGAGTAGTAGTATTAAACTCATCATTAAAACTATCGCTATTGGTAAACTCTGTATCCAGAATATTAGTAGCTTGAATTTTAAATTCCCAAGGACTGTCTCCCTTCTGAAAATACAGATTTGCATCTAAGAATGAATATTGATTTTCAACGGTATTTGCCTTGTCGCTATAATTGTAGAAATTCCAATCTGCGGTAAAGGTGAAATGCTTTAAAAACTTAACATCTACATTCGCAAATGGGCTGTGTGTATAGAATGTTTGTGGCGATCCTCCATTTTCGTAATCGTTGATAATGGCGCTGTAACCTACTTCAAAATTAGGCCAATCTCTAAAATTAGAACGTACACTTGCTTTGTAATTCTGAGTAAAACTGGTGCTTTCAGTAATATTAGCATTGATATTATTAAAAGTTGTACTATAACTCACTCTCGCACTTGCATTGAATTGAATTTTCTTAATCCGTTTACTGAATTGTCCAAAACCAGAAAACGTTTCATCTGGAAAATTGCTATCCATATTTATAGGCGTACTCACTTGATTAATCCCCACTAAAAGTGAATTATACTTCACAGATTCAATTCGTCTTGAATAATTAATCGAACCATTAAAATTGGTATAATTAAACATATTAAAACTGAAATAAGTCAGATTATAATTATGTGAAAGCGAGTTTTCAAGGTTTCTATTACCTCTAAACATTCTATTATAATCACTAAAAACATATGCTTCTGCATAATTATTTACATCGGTATAATCTTGAGAAATGGAATAATTAAATCGCAAACTTTCGCTCTTTTTTAACTGAAGAATAATATTCAAATCAGGCAACACATTCCAATCGTTTTGTGTGATTGAAGTTCCTGATTGTTCATTTTTCAAGATATAATTATGAAGTGTAACTCCAGGAGTAAACGTAAATTTCCCTGTTTTGAATTTGTAATGAACTCCTAAAAATAAATCAGAGAAATTATAGGTCACATCATTAATTAATGAATAAATATCTCCATTAGGATCTGGTAAAGCATCATCAAAATCTATCTGGTCATTATTGTCTAACAACTGAAACATATTCGAGTTAAAATTCTGTCTACTCAAAGTTGTTCCCAAAATAAAATTGATGTTACTCTTATTATTAATCACGTAGTAATAATCAACCTTAGCATCTAATTTATTGGTCTGAATATTCTTTTCTTGGTTGATATTAAATCGATCTTGATCTTGATCTACAGGAATAATTCCACTAAAAGGAAGTAAGTCTAAAACTGCATTATAAAAAGGATCTTCATCTTGGTATAAATGCTGAACTTGCCCTGCAAAAATATGATCATCATTTAGTGTGTAATACAAATTCACATTTTGATTAATGGAAGAAGGTTTGTTTTCTTTTTCCTCATCAATATTATTCTCAATATTATCTACTAGGGATAAAGTTTGGTTATTCTCTGTCTGTTTTGAAGTTTTATAAAGCGCATCATAATCCAACTGAAAATTTACATTAGGTTTGTAAACAGCACTTAGTTTAAGCATTCCTAATTGGGTGCGTTGGTCGCTGATATTATTGGTGGTTTCTGTGGCGTTTGAAGTCACAAAATTCCGAATTGAATTGGTAACAATATCTGTTTTATTATCTGAAAGAATCGCAAAACCACTAATATCCAATGCTTCTGAAGCTTCCCAACTAAAATTACCTGCAAAGAATTTAGCTTCAATTTCCTTGGCTTTGTTGTTTTGCATTAGGGCAAATCCGAGGTCACTCTGACTCACACTAAAGTTAGTTCCTCCTCCCCGATTAAAATTTCGAAAGCCTCCTGTAAATTTAAAATAATCTCTAAATGTAAAAGGGACTTCGCCTATATTATTAAAATCGGTTATAAAATTCAAACTATATTTTGGGCTATAATAAAATAGTTTTGGATGCACTAAATAACGCCCTTCATCATCGGCAACACCACCTCCTGCTGTCACTTCACCAAACCAGAAATTCTTTTTTCCATCTTTTAATTTAATATTAATGGCAACATTATCTTGGTCGTTCCCGAGACCACGCATTTGATCTACTTCATTATAATTACGTAACACTTCAATTTTATCAACCGCATCTGCAGGAATGTTTTTTGTCGCGAGTTTAGAATCTCCATCAAAAAAATCTTTCCCTTCCACCATTACTTTAGTAACCGTTTTTCCTTCCACTTCAATTTCTCCATCTTCATTTATCTCTACGCCAGGAAGTTTTTTCATTACATCGCCTAATTTTCTTTCGGTTCCGTTAGTGAATGAATCGGCATTATAAATAATGGTATCTCCTCTAACGGTCACGGGCATTTCGTAAACAATTTCCACTCCATCCAGTTCTGCTGCTTTAGAATTTAATGTGAAATTTTGTTTTAAATCGGAAGCATTTTCTGGAACCGTAATCTCCATTTCTGAAGTTTCATAACCTAAAAAACTGGCTCTTAAAATGTAAGTGTTATTTACTGGAAGGTCTAATTGAAATCGACCTTCGTAATTTGTGATTCCATACGATTCTATAGCTCCAGATTCTTTTACGGTGGCGATTACATTTGCCAACTCTAAAGGTTCACCGATACTATCTTTTATCGTTCCGCGAACTTTTATACTTTGGGCTGAAAGTGTTAAAGCAAATAATATTATGATTGATGTTGTTAGTTTTTTCATTGTTATTTCCTGAAAACAGGGCCTTATTTATTGATCTTAATAAATTTTATAAATCGTTCTTGAATTTTAGGTTTCGACTGTGCTCAACCAGGCATAATAGCATTCAGTAACTTAATAATCAATCTAATTACTTCGCATATGACCTCCGCCACCTTTTCTTCCGCCACTATTTCTGAAATTTTCTCGCATTTCGTCCATTTTGACTTTTATAATTTTATTGTACTCGGCACGGGTTACTTCTTTTCCTTTTTTAGGTGCTTTGATTTCTTCTGATTCTTTTGGATTCATTACAATTTTCGAGCATAAAATAGTGGTTCTATATACATTCAATTCTAAAATCAATCCTGGTAATCCTGCGTATTCTCCAGGTCCGTTTTTTACTGGAATCATTGGTGTGTACCAAGCGGTAACGATTACTTCTTTTGGCACTTCTATTTCATCAAACGAATCTTTTGTTTCTGTACTATCTGAAACTGTTTCTGAAGATTCTTTTTCATCTTCCACCTTTTTATCATCAGATTTTCTTCTTGCCATTGATAAATCGTTGGCATCAACTTGTTTTACAGCAGTAGCTTTAAATGCCACATATTGCCCAATTTGCTTCGATTCTTTTTCTAGTGTCCACTCTAAATTTGAAATAGTATCGTTGATTAAAAACTGCTTTCCGAAAAACTCCCGTTCTTCTAAAATCTGATTAGTTTCTAAATTTTTATATTGAATTCCTGCTGAAAAACTACCCATCATCATCGACATCATTCCTCCTCCTGCTCCAGTTTCTAATTTTTCTTCTTCTTTGTAAATAGATTCGTTTCCATTGAAAGTCAAGATGTATGTCTTTTCTAAATACTGCTTCATGCGTTCGGCAATCATTTTTCGCATGTTTTCATCCATATCTTTCCTACCAATCTCACTCATTTTTACAGTGGTTTTGGATTCATAGAATGCTTTTCCGCTAATGTTTTGTGCAAACGTTGATACAGTTAGTAATGCAATAATAATGGTGCTAAGGAATTTCATTTTGGTTGTTTTAGATTTAATAAGGCACTAAATTACGTGTTTTGTTACAAAATCCTTAGACTATTTTTTTTTGAAATGGTTTAATTATTAACCACAGAGAACTCAAAGTTTTTTCGCAAAGAAACCAAAGTGATATTTATCCACCAATTCTTATTTCAATTGAGTTACCATCATCACGTCTTCCAGAATTAAACTGTTCGTCCATTTCTTTTATTTTCTTTTCCATAATATCTTCATATTCTTCTTGATTTACTTTTTTTCCTTTTTTAGGTTCTTCGATAGAAATACCATCTTTTGGGTTGATGACAATTTTGCTACATAAAATAGTTTCAGATCCGTCACTAACTTCTAAAATAAGTCCGGGTAAACCACTGTAATTCCTAGGACCGTGTTTTACAGGGATTTGTAAAGTATACCAAGCGGTTATAGTTTGCTCTATTTCTTTTACTTCAGGTTCTTTTGGGGCTGTTTTTGAATTTACAGACATTGTCATTGAACTCGACGTCATTGCTTTTCTTTTATACGTAGCTTTAAAACAAGTGTATTCTCCAATGTTTTTGGTTTCCTTTTCCAGTTTCCATTCTGGCTGATCTATAGCATCGTTAATCAGAAATATTTTTCCGAATACATCACTTTGAGTAGCATACCTGTTTTCAGCTAAATTTTTATATAATATATCTCCCTCACCAGAACCGGCAACTACAATTTGCATTCCGCTAGTATTTCCAGTGGGCGATTCCAAATTTTCAGCTTCCTTATATAAGGATTCTTTATTATTGAATTCTAAGGTGTATTCTTTTTCGAATTGCTTTTTCAACATCGTCATCATTTGTTGTTGCATTTCGTCATTCATTTGAGTGCTATCCAATTGAATATCCATCTTACGTTGTGATTTGTAAGTGGCAATTCCTTTAAAATCTTGCGCAGAAAGTTGTGAAGTAAAAAATAGGCTAAGGACTAATGATAGGTAAAGTAAAATTTTCATATTGTTGTTTTTAAATTGATGGTACAAATATCAAAAAGTAATGTTAGTTATTCTGTTAAGTAGTGTTAACGTGTGTTAATAGTAAAAAGAATTAAGACCGCTTTGCTATAAGACATGAGAATTAAGACTTAATTTTGAGCTTCAATTAAACTGTACTCCTACACAATACGCATTTTACAATTAAACTTACACAGGTGTTATGATAATCTAAAACTAAAAATGCGTCAACAATAGCTGACGCATTTCTTACTTAATTACCGTATAATTTCTTTTAATTATGATGCAATGTTAGCATTGATTTTACTTTACTAATTTAAAACCCATCATTAGGTTTCTTTTAAAATCTTTATGTTTTTTAGTAAGTTCAAAGTGACCATCGTTAATGATCTTATTTAATTGATAAATAGATTTGTTTTTATTTAGAGGGAAACGTATAATAGTATGTACATTAAAATCTTTATATTCTTCTTTTGCTAATGCGGGTCTAATAAGATTAGGGCTTTTTAGGTCGTTATTAACATATTTTATAAACTCAATTCCAAAGCCTAATCCCTCTTCAGAGAAATATATTCCTTCTTCTTCAATGTTTAAAACAACATTATCTTTTTTTAAAACATCAATTATTTTTAATTTAGAGTATATCTTCTCTTTAATAATTTCGCCTTCAACAATATAAATATTTATTCGTACAACCACTTCTGGTTTGGTAATTTTTCCTTCAGGAAAATCAAATTTTCCAAGCTTATTAAAGCCAAAACTTAGCTCTTCTATAAGCGTGTTTTCTGTTTTTTTGTTAGGTTTAAAAATAGAGATTATTTCTGTTTCCTTTGAAATAGACCAACTCCCATACATTTTGGTTCTCTTAGATTGGTTAATGTTAATTTCAGTTTTCTTATTCGTTATAATTACCTCATCTAACACTTGTGTTTTTGGTTCTAAAAACACAGTATCTTTTAAATTGTTTTTCGCTAACAACAACTTATTATAACCGTAAAATTTAATTTTCAAGCTATCGTTTGTAATGTCATTTAAATTAAAACTTCCATTTTCATTTGTATAAATACCTGCATCACCAAATTGTATAGCTATGTAAGGAAGATTTAAATTATTTACAGAATCGTAAACAATAATATTTTGAGCAGTAGCAAAATAAGGTACTGCTAAGAGTATAAAAAGTAATTTATTTTTCATATTTATAATGGTAATATATATTTATAAAAGTAGAACCTCTATTTTTTTAAAGATAAAGGTTATACTGTAAAGATAAAAAAACATCAATGTTAAATTTGACCTAAATTATAAACAAGAACGTGTTTAACAACTATTTTATAACAAAAAAAAACAGTAAAAACTTTACTCTATAAACCCAAAAATGCGTCAACTTTAGCTGACGTATTTCTCACTTAGTCACAGCGAAAATTTCTTTTAACTGTGATACCATTCCACCATTTCCAGAGACGGTAATTTCACCAATTTTATCGGCAATTTTTTCAACATACTCCATTTCTTTCAATTTGAAAAGCATGTCATTATCTTCCATCAATTTAGCGGTGTTCAACAAACTTCTGGTAGAAGCTGTTTCTTCACGCCTTGTAATGATATTGGCTTGAGCTTTCTTTTGTGCGATTAACACTTGGTTCATGATGTCTTTCATTTCACCCGTTAAAATCACATCTCTAATTCCAGAGTTTAAAATTTTAACTCCTAATTTGCTCGCTTCTTCTTTTACGTTTTCAAAAACTGATTTTGCAATCGTTTCTTTATTTGCTAATAATTCATCTAAAGAAAATTGTCCCACAAAAACTCTTAAAGCTAATTGCATTAACACATACAATTGCTTTTCGTAATTGTTATTGCTTAAAAAGGCAGTTTTAATATCAACAACTTTATACTGTAAATTAAAGTTGATTCTGATTGCAGCCTTATCTTTAGTTAACAATTCTTGACCTGAAATTTCCAATTGTAATTGACGCATATCTGCTTTGATTAACTTAATTGAAGTGTCATTTTTCCAAAAACGGTAGGTTCCTGAATCTAATGTTTTAACATAAACATCATCAATTAAAAGCAATGCTTTTTCAAAAACTGAAACTTCAAAAGTTCTTATGTATTTTAAAAATTCAGAGTTTCCAAATAAAGATTTATCAATTTTTTCGGTAATGTAAATTTTGTTTACATCTACTTTAATAAAATTAAAATCAATTAATCCTTTCCAGAATTGATACTTCCCAGCTGTTAAAATGCTATTAAAAATTCCGTTTTCATAGACCAAAATCATTTCATTATCTTTTACGTCTACCAAATAAAGCATCTCTTTTAAGATTTCATCTTGAATTAAAATTTCGATTGCTTTGGGTGCGAAAAACTGTTTTGTTAAGTCGTACTTATAAACGCTTTCATTAAACTTTAACCAATAGGTTCCTTTTGAAATTACTCGTGAAAAGTTTCCGTTTTTAAAAACCAAACCTACCACACCTTCAATAATTCTTACTCTTTTCATCTTTTCTAATTTTTAAATTAAACATTCAATTTTTGATAAATTCTGAAATATTCAGGTTTATCTACTTTCTTCAAAAACCAAGAGTAAGGTTCCTTTAAAAAGTATATTTTTAATCATTTTTTTCATATTAAAACAGTGAAAGAAAGTCATCTTTCTAATATGGAAGCAGGAAGACTTGTAGCATAAAACACCTGTTTTTAGTATTGTTTAGATTATAATTTCAAATTAATCTATTTGATTTTTTAACCTTCTGAATACAAAAAAGAAACATTTGATGTTTACAAATTCTTTCCTATTTCAAAATACTGTTAAGACTGTTATATTTCATTTTACTGAAAGGCAACGGACTCACATTTCACTGTTTTCATCAACTTTTATGTTGACAAATGGTGCGTCTTTTTTTATAAGGTGATGCTCCTTAGATTAATGGTTTTTAAGACCATTTCGCTACAACCCGAATGTAGTGCGTCTGCCGTTCCGCCATTTCCTATTGCAGGAAAGTGGGATTCGAACCCACACGAATTAATTGCTACTCTAACCAACTGAGTTATCTCACTATGAAACGAGAGTAGGACTTGAACCTACGTAAACAACGTGTGACAATTTTTTGGTTAACTGTCAAAACCTTCAAGTCAAGTTGTATATGAAATTGTGATGCGAAATCGCAACAAATCATACAATGGTGCTATACTGAAACACGCAACAAGACCCGCTTGATATTATAATGCACTCCTTGCCAGATTCGAACTGGCACTTTTGCCGAAGCAAACTGATTGGCTATAAATGCGCTTCCCTACTTTTAATCTCGTTAATTTCGGTGCTTCTGCAAATTCTATTCATTAGTAAGTTTACTACTAACAACCTCTTCCAATCACTCCATGGTTACGATAAAACTCTTTTACCACAGCTCTTCCCTTTGAGCTAAAGGAGTATTTGTGGAACAGATAGGAATCGAACCTATTCAACAAGAGTCAAAATCTTGTATGCTAACCGTTACATCACGAATCAAATTGTGAACTTATTGTACTCCATAAGGGAGTCGAACCCTTGTCTTCTGATAGAAAGTCAGATGCACTAGCCATTATGCTAATGGAGCTTGCAGTACCGACGAGACTCGAACTCGCAACCTCCCGATAGACAGTCGGAAATTCTAACCATTGAACTACGGTACTTTTTGTGAGAGTTGAAGGATTCGAACCTTCTAAGTATTATACAACAGTTTTACAGACTGCCCCAGCTCTCCAACGCTAATGAACTCTCTTAAAACCAGCCAAAACTTATTTGGTGCTCTTGGCTGGTTTTTTTTTATTTTTCTTTTTCTTCTTAGGATTCATTTTGTTTTTTACTCTTGAAATTTCTCCTTTAACATAGTCAACAAAGTCGTTGTTTAAACCTCCTTTTTTTGCTTGTTTTAACGCTGATAATGCTAAAGGATACTCTTCCATTGCTTCGTGTAATTGTCCTTTTTTAAGGCATAAAACTCCTTTGTCTACTCCTTTTACACCGAAGGCAAATTCAATCAAGTTTTCGGCTTCTTTATAATCATCGTTTAATATTAAAGTCTGAATATAATGTGGGTATATATGAGGCGTTTCTAATCCTTCAGCTAATGCTTCAACGAAATAGGTTTTTGCTGTTTCGTAATCTTGAAGTTTTTCTGAATGAATCCTTCCCATTAAACATAAAGCGTGAGTGTCTTGACTGTTATAAGACAATGCATAATTTAAGGCTTCTATGGTTTCTTCAAGGTTATAATCAAAGGTGTCTATCGCTTTGAATAAATAACTGTTATGTAAATTTGTTTCCATTTTTATTTAAATTTTGTCAATATTTTTCTAGGTCTAAAACCCGATAAATTTTGAATTTACCTGTTTTTAGACGACTGTCTTTAGAATGTTTTATGTGAATTTTAAGCATAAAAAAATCCGAAACAGTTTTTAACTACTTCGGATTTTTTGTGGTTAGTTTTTTATGCTAACTAAAAGTCCGAAGCTCCCAATATGAAGTAAAATCATATACTGGGTTTTGTGATGTTGTTATTTGATCTAACATTGGCTTCTTATTAATTAATTTTTATTTTATTGCAATTGAATGTGTTTCAAATGCGGTGCAAATATGTAAACACTTTTTAAAACTCACAACTATTTTTTAATTTTATTTTACTGTTTATCAGTGAGTTACATTGTTTTTAAACATAGGTATTCCTGTCCGTTTTATTACGGATTTTGGGTGAATTTGCAATCTGCTGTCTACTTGTTGCTTAGTTCCCAATTTCTATTTTATGTTCTTAAAAATTTCTATTCATAAATTTCAAAAAAAATCATAAAAAAAGCGTCCATTTTAATTGGACGCTTAGGTATTTCTATATTTTATATTAAATATTGCTATTTAAAATGTTTTAAAAAATTACAAAAGATCCTTTCTCGAAGGTAAAAATCATTTTTTCCACGATCATCACACTGATTCATCAGTGAATTTGGTTCTATATGTAATTGTATATTTTTCATTTCGGGTACAAATATGCGATTAATTAATTTAAAAAATAAAAATATTATTAAATCGACTAAAACTCTTTATAAAAACCTAGCACCTCCGTAATTGTCTCAATTCGTTGTGTGTCTTTTTCAATAAACAATTAGTGTTGGGCGTTTTCAACTTTATACGCTTTGCAATCTGTTAGTTTTCTCCATAAAAAAATGCCATACGGTTTATCTGTTTCATTTTTATAATTCTATATAATCTTTCAAGGTTACTATATTTCTTAAAAATCATTTTAGTAAAAATTAACGTTAACGTGTGTTAACTCATTTGGTAATAATCATTGTATCTCATTACATTTGAACAATGAATAACATTAAATACAAACAGATTTTATACTTTATAAGTGTAGTTATACTCCTCACCATAGGAGTGCAAGGCTATTGGTCTTATAAAAATTATCAATCTGAAAAAAAACAGTTTGTTACCGATGTTCAGACCTGTTTAGACAATGCCGTAGATGCTTATTACACTAAAATAGCAAAGGAAAATACTCGAGCTTATATTTTGGATTCCATTCCAAACGATAGTCTTTTTATGAATATTAACATCAATAATTTTCTTTCTCAAGAGGATTCAATACATCGAAAATTTGAAGAATTTCATTTAAATGACACCAATAATACTAGAAGAATTTCCATAATTAAATCTAACTCTTTTGATGAATTTAATTTCGAAACTAACTCCAACGAGCCAACCATTATCTATAAAGCTATCGATAGTATAAAAGGAGTTATGCCAAGACATTTAGAAATGTTAACCTCTAAAATCGTGGTTTCCTTTTCTGAAGATTCTTTATCATTAAACAGTATTGATAGTCTGATTATAAATGAATTAAACAGGAAAGAAATAAACCTTAACTACGGACTTTATTACAAAGATGAATGGGGAGAGGGTCAGAAACTAAGAGAAGCTACTGTCGATAATTCTGAATTGTTAGCAACTACAGGTTCCATTTTTATTATGGATGGAAGTAAACTACAAATGCATTATAGCAATAATTCGATGACTATATTGAAGCGGAATTCCATCAGTTTGTTTATTTCCTTTTTACTGGTTTCGAGCATAGTGTTTTGTTTGATTTATTTGCTAAAAATAATTCAGAAGCAAAAAGAACTTGCCGAAATTAAAAACGACCTTATCAGTAATATTACTCACGAATTTAAAACTCCCTTGGCAACTATTAGTGTTGCTTTGGAAGGAATTCAGCGTTTCAATGAAAATAATGATACTCAAAAAAGTAAAAAATATACCGAGATGTCTAAAACGGAAGTAGACAAACTTACTTTTATGGTGGAAAAATTATTGGAAACCGCCACATTAGATAGTGATAGTTTACAATTGAATATAGAAGAAACCAACTTAGTATCATTAGTTGAAAAAGCAAGTACTATTAATTCTGAATTGACCAATGGAAAAGAAATTACTTTTACTTCCGACAAAGAAGAATGTTTGGTAAATATAGACCAATTTCATTTTGAAAACGCATTCAACAACATAATAGACAACGCTATTAAATACGGTGGAAGTAAAATTGAAGTCAGTTTGGAAACTTCAAATTCCAGATTAATCATCAACATAAAAGACAACGGAAAAGATTTAACCAAACAACAAGCATCTAAAATATTTGAAAAATTTTACCGAGTTCCCAAAGGAAATACACACGATGTAAAAGGCTTCGGAATTGGATTGTATTACAGTAAAAATATTATTGTAAAACACGGAGGAAATATTGATGTTGCTGTTGAGGGTGGAACGGAGTTTAAGATAATGGTTCCAAAATAGACGGAAGACGGAAGGCAACCAAAAAGAATACTAAGAAGGCACAATACCCGCAAAGAAACTCCTTAGTGAACTTTGTAAAAAAACTTTGAAAACTCTATGGTAAAAAAATAATTAAATGAAAGAAATCATATCCATATTATTAGCAGAAGACGAGCCAGCCTTAGGAATGATTATTAAGGAGAGTTTGGAAACTCGTAATTTCTCGGTGACACTTTGTAAAGATGGTGTGGCGGCTTATGAACAATATCAAAAAACAAATCCTCAGTTATTGGTTTTGGATGTGATGATGCCTAAAAAAGATGGTTTTACGTTGGCTAAAAAAATTAGGAAAGAAGATACAAAAATTCCAATAATATTTTTAACAGCCAAATCACAAACACAAGATGTAGTAGAAGGCTTTTCGATTGGCGGAAACGATTATTTAAAAAAACCTTTTAGCATGGAAGAGTTGATTGTTAGAATGAATTCGCTTTTAGAACGTTCCTCTTTACAAAAAGAAAATACCATAATTACCATCGGAAAATACATGTTCAATTTCCAAAAACAAACGCTTCAGTTTGAAAATGAAGAAGAACCAAATATGCTAACACATCGTGAAGCTCATTTGTTATTTCATTTATATAATAACAAAAATGAAGTATTGGATCGTTCGTATATTCTTAAAAAACTTTGGAATAATGATGATTTTTTTAGCGGCAGAAGTATGGATGTTTTTATTACCAAACTTCGGAAGAAACTAAAACAAGATGCCGATATTCAGATTGTGAATGTTCGTGGTTTTGGTTATAAGTTGATTTGTTAGAAAAGAATTAAGCCCGCTTCGCTTTAATATATAAGAATAAAGACTAGATCTTAACTAAATTTAGAAATTTGTAAAGCGTATAATCTTACATCTTTATTTACTACCTTGTCCATCGATTTGAAACAATTTCTATTCATATTACTTTTCCCATTACTTGCTTGGTCGCAAGAAATCTCTTTTGTTGAAAAAATTGATTTAGATGCCAATCAGTTTATTGGTTACGACACTTACAGTGACTTGTTTTATGTAAAAGATCAAGTGCTTTATAAGAAGACTTCTTTAGAATTATTCAATTATAAAGACTTTCAATTGGGTGAAATTTATTCGGTTGATATTGTAAACCCTATGAATATTGCGGTGTACTATCAAGATTTTAATACTGTGGTTTTGCTAGATAATAAACTTACCGAAATCGAACGGGTGGAATTCAATAACATTTCAGAATTTACCAATACGAGTCAGGTGACGATATCTGCCAATAATAGTTTATGGATTTTTAATATAGATCTTCAGCAGTTAGAACTATACAATTATCGTTCAAAAAGTAAAACAGTTATTTCTCTTCCTATTAATGGTGAAGTGTTATCACAAGTAAGTAATTTCAATTATTGTTTTGTTTTAACGGAAGAAAAAATACGAGCTTATAATATTTACGGAAGCCTTTTAGCTGAAATTAATAATGAAGGATTTCATAAAATAATTCAATTCAATGAAAATATTATTGCTTTAAAAGATAACACGCTTTATTATATCGATAAAGAGACAAGAGAGATTTCAGAAATAAAAAGTCCCGAAATAAACATAAAAGATTTGCAGCTTACGCAAGATTTCCTTTATATTTATGACGAAAATCAAGTACAAAAATTTACATTAACATTCCCTAAGTAATACTTTATGCACGTTGCCATCGCAGGAAATATAGGATCAGGAAAAACAACGCTAACTAGACTATTAGCGAAACATTATAAGTGGAAACCGCAATACGAAGACGTAGAAGACAACCCATATTTGGATGATTTTTACAATAAAATGGAACGTTGGTCTTTCAACCTTCAAGTGTATTTTTTAAATAGTCGTTTTCGTCAGATTTTAGATATTCGGAAAGACAAAAAAACCATCATTCAAGATCGTACGATTTATGAAGATGCTTTTATTTTTGCTCCCAACCTTCACGCAATGGGCTTAATGACCAATCGTGATTATGAGAATTACCGCTCCCTTTTCGATTTAATGGAAAGTGTAACCGAAGCGCCAGATTTGTTAATTTACTTACGAAGTTCTATCCCAAATTTAGTAGGACAAATACACAAACGTGGTAGAGAATACGAAAACTCCATTAGTATTGAATACCTAAGTAGATTGAATGAACGTTACGAAGCTTGGATCGATAAATACGATAAAGGAAACCTCATCGTTCTTGATGTAGATAATATCGATTTTGTTGATAATCCTGAAGATTTAGGAGATGTTATTAATAAGATTGATGCGGAAATAAATGGTTTGTTTTAGTTTCTCATCACCTCTATTTTAACAATAAATTTCTTATATTAATATTATATTTCAGTTCCTTTCTATTACCGAAGTAATTCGATTTATTTCAATAATAACAAAGTGATTTTTATTTATTCTCAACAGGTTTCAAGTTTTTTAAAATATTATTTTAGTCAAATAAATTAATACAAATTCTTGTAGGAATTAATCGTATCATTGCTAATTAATAATATATATAAACAAAATAATGAAAAGTTTTAAATTTCTATTTCTAAGCTTATTTCTATCATTCGCAATTTCTTGTTCATCATCAGATGATGATAATGGAGATACAGGATCAGGAGAAGTAGATGCTGAATTAGTCGATATGTGGATTGGTTCTACTGTAAATTACTCAGGAACATCTGTTACTGAAATTCAAGGTGTTAGTCTTACTGCAGATTTTGTAGGAGAAGGGTATGATATAGATTTTACATTCAATTTTACAGAAAACCCAAATATTTTAACTGCTGAAGGATCTTATAGTATTGAATTAACAACAACAATACAAGGTCAATCAACTGTTCAAAATATTGAAGATTTAGGATTTGAAAACTCAGGAACTTGGAGTCGTGATGGTGATGAATTATCATTAACTTATGATGGAACTACAGATGTAGCTTCTATTACTGAATTAACTGCTACTACATTAATATTAAATATTTTTAAAGTAGAAGTTACAGAAGTTAATGGTGCAACTACAACAATAACTACTGATTCATATTTTACATTTACGAGACAATAAAAATAATATATAATCTCAATTGATTTTAAATTTTTAAAAAAAACCTGCTAAACTTAAAGTTTAGCAGGTTTTTTTTATGTCTGTAAATAGTGAAGCTCTTTTACGTCAAATATTATTTAGCTTATCTTTAAGCGTATGTATTTAATATCAATCAGTATAAATGGAAAACTCAAAAATCATTTGGCACAACGTTTTATGCAATAAAAAGGATTTACCTGAAGGGCGTGTAAAAACAGTAACTGCAAATCATAAAGGAATTTGTTTAACTCATTTTAAAGGTAAATTTTCTGCGTTAGACAATAGATGTCCTCACCAAGGAGGTCCTTTGGGAGAAGGTTCCATAGAAAACGGATTGCTTCGTTGTCCTTGGCATGGTTGGGATTTTGATCCTTGTACTGGTGTTCCTCCTGGAGGGTTTGATGATGGCATAGATACCTTTCCTGTTAAAGAAGAAAACGAATCTATTTTTGTTGGATTAATCGAAGAGGAAAAACACCAAACTACTGTTTCAGATATTATGGTAGAAACTATGATAAATTGGGGAGTTACCAAAGTCTTCGGAATGGTAGGTCATTCCAATCTTGGTTTTGCCGATGCAATGAAAAGACAAGAAGAAAAAGGAAAATTAAATTTTTACGGAATCCGCCATGAAGGAGCAGCTGCTTTTGCTGCTTCAGCTTATGGGAAACTTACTGGAAAACCTGCTGCTTGCTTTTCAATTGCAGGTCCTGGAGCCACTAATATGTATACCGGAATGTGGGATGCAAAAGTCGATCGAGCACCATTATTAGTATTAACAGGACAAGTAAAAACTCAGGTGGTGGGCACGGGAAATTTTCAGGAAGTAGATTTAGTTCAAGGTTTTAATACGGTTGCAGAATTTAATCAACGAGTTCAAAAAGATAGTCAGCATGCTGAATTAATGTCGCTAGCTATAAAACATGCAATCTTAAAAAGGGATGTTTCTCATTTAACTTTTCCAGATGAAGTGCAAGAGCAAAAAGCAGCTCCAACTTCTAAACCATCGAGTCCTTTAAACAGAATAACTTCTTTAGAAATTGCACCTCCAAAAGAAGCTACAAATAATGCGATTGCTTTAATAGAAAAATCTAAACACCCTGTTATAATAATAGGTCATGGCGCACGAGAACATAAAAATGCAGTGATCAATTTTGCTGAAAAAATCAATGCAATTGTCCTTACAACCTTTAAAGGAAAAGGGTTAATTCCAGATAACCATCCACTTGGCGGTGGTGTTTTAGGAAGAAGCGGTACGCCAATCGCTTCTTGGTTTATGAATGAATCAGATCTTTTATTAGTATTTGGTGCATCGTTTTCAAATCACACAGGAATCACTCCAAAAAAACCCATCATTCAAATAGATTTTGATCCATTAGCATTGAGTAAATTTCATGAAGTTGAAGTTGCTGTTTGGGGTGAAATATCAAGAACTTTAGAAATTTTTAATGAGAAATTAAAAGGAAATAACTTTGGTATTGATCCTCGTGAAGAAAATGCATCTCGATGGAAAATCTGGAAAGCTGAAAAAGCCAAACGAATGTTAGAAACTTCAGAAAATGGAATTAGTTCTATTGCGGTTTTTGAAGCCATGAATAAACTAGCTCCAACAAATGCGGTAATGTGTGTAGATGTTGGTAATAATGCTTATTCCTTCGGAAGGTATTTTGAACCTACTCAACAAGATTTTTTAATGTCGGGATATTTAGGCTCGATTGGATTTGCATTACCTGCTGCAATTGGTGCTTGGGCAGCTGTCGGAACTACCAGACCTGTAATTGCTGTGGCTGGCGATGGTGGTGTTTGTCAATATTTAGCTGAAATCACCACACTTGTAAAATACAATATGCCTGTAAAGTTAATTATTCTAAACAATAATGAACTTGGAAAAATTTCTAAGGAACAACGTGCTGGAGAATTTGATGTTTGGAAAACTTCTTTATCAAATCCTAATTTTGCAGAATTCGCAACTTCTTGTGGAGCTTGGGGAAAACGAGTTGAAAAACAAGAAGGTTTAGAAGAAGCAATGAGATCATTATTCGAACAACCAAAAGCAGCAGTATTAGAAATTATGACAGATGTTAACTTAATATAATCTCAAATAGTAAAAACAAAGAAACCTGCTAGACTTTAAGTTTAGCAGGTTTTTTTAATACTTATTATTTTCTAACTTATTTCTTCGGATTCAATTCGAAAGAAAAGTTAATCGTAACCTCATCTCCTAACATTCCACCAGCTTCACCAACGTGAAACTCAGCTCTATCAATTACAATACTACCTTCAAATGCTGCAGATGCAAACTCTTCATTTTCAAATTTACCTAAATACGTTAAAGGCAATTCAATTTCTTTAGTTACATCTTTAATAGTTAAGTCACCTTTCACTAACATTCCATCCATTGTTTTTGTCATACTTTTTGAAACAAAAGTTATATTTGGATATTTAGCTGCATCAAAATACTCATCAGATTTTAAGTGATTATCTCTTTTCTCTTTTGAAGTATTTATTGAATTTACGTCGATAGTAACATTCATTGAAGGATTCTCTTCAGAAAAATCTACCATTCCTTCCAATGTATTAAAGCTACCTTTTGCTTTTGAAACAATATGTCTGATTGAAAAATCTACGAAAGAATGTGCTCCATCTAACATCCAAGCACCTTGTAATTCTGAAACATCGTTTTTAGAAACTTTATCAACAACTACTTCAACACCTTCCAAAGTTGCTAATTTAGCTTTTACTTCTGCTTCAGTTCCCTTAATAGTTTTTACATCTTTCGTTTCTTCACCATTTACTGTGGTAACCGTAGTTACCGTTGCAACTGTTTGGTCTCCTTCAGTAGTCATTTCAACAGAAACATTTTTAGTAACCTCTTTATGGTCACTATTCATATGTAATTCTGT
>JASFZG010000212.1:0-9754 GCA_046055745.1 Flavobacteriaceae bacterium
AACAATCTAGCATTGTAAAACGTTTGATTAAAGAATAGAAATTCTATTTTATAAATAAACCAAAATCCCTTTCGTGAAAACGAAAGGGATTTTTTTATTGTAACATTTTTAGATAAGTAGCGTCTATTCATAAAGACCTCTTATTTTGTGTTAATTTTAACAATTAAAAGAAGATGTCTCTTAGGACGACCCTTAATAATAAAATATGAAAAGATTAAAATTAGTTTATCTGTTACTCTTAATGGTAGCATTTTATTCTTGTAAAGATTATTCAAAAGATGCTGTAGCTACAGGGGAAATAGAATTAATATCTCCTCAACAAGTTTACGATGCTGTATACAGTGGAGATTTTGTGCAATTGGTAGATGTAAGAACACCAGAAGAATACAAAATAAACCATTTAAAGAGATCGCAAAATATTTGTGTTACGAGTGATGATTTTGAAGAAAAAGTTAAAACCTTAGATAAAAACAAACCCGTTTATGTGTATTGTAAAATGGGAGGTAGAAGTGCAAACGCAGCAAAGAAATTACAAAAATTAGGATTTACAAAAATTTATGATATGAATGGCGGAATTTTACTTTGGGAAGAAAAAAAAATGGATATAGAAAAATAGATATATTACAATAATTATTATAAAACCGTGGTTGTTTCCTTATTCAATCACGGTTTTTTTTTGCTTTTAGGTTTTGTAAGAGCCTGTGTTCTTTAATAAAACACAAAAAAGTGATGAACTATGATATAGATCATATTTAGTGTAACAATTGTTACAGAAATTTACATCGTAAAATAGCATGACTATATTATTTATCACATATAAAACCTGTAATTATGAAAACAATTAAATTATTTTTAGCATTAGTAGTCGTTGCAACATTATTAATAAGATGTACTCACGATGATGCACCAGACTATTCTCCAACAGATCCAGTAGATCCTGAAATAGGACAAAGTCTAGACACTTTATTAGTAAAAAGATTTTCTACTGCTCCAGTTTTTGATGGTGATGTAGATGCTGTATGGAGTGAGGCAAGACCTCTTGTAAATACAGCTCACGTTACTTCTGCTGGTGATAGAATTATTACTTTAAATAGTTCAAGTAATGGAGATACGTCATTAGAACCAACGGATTTATTCGATCCCTACACTGGTGAAAGTTATAATTATAGCCTTCGTGGCGGACATGATGGAGAGTACCTATATCTATTATTTGAGTGGGAAGACAATCAAGATAGTAGAGATAGACAATCTTGGTATTTCGATCCAACTACTAGCGAGTGGCATGGAGAAAATAAATATGCAAATCATTTAAACGATAAGTTTTATGAAGACAAATTTGCAATGATGTTTCCTATAAAAGTAAATGGAGCTTATCCAGATGGTTTTGCTGGAGGAACTTGTACAGCAACTTGTCATACAAACTTAACAAATCCACAGCCAGGTGAAAAGGTTACTAGACATTATATGGCAAACCCTAACGAGTTAGTAGACTTATGGCATTGGAAACGAAACAGAAATGTACTGTCACAATCTGTAGATGATGGTTATATCCAATATGAAGAAGATGAAGGAATAGCTTCAGCAAACGGAAGAAAATCTGATGAAGGAACTGGAATGTACAGCACAGCTAAATTCACAGATCCTGAAACTGGATTAAGTGCGCCGCAATATGTAATAAAAAATAGAGAAAATTATTACTGGATTACCGATGCTGAAATCGCTAATGGAACCGCTCAATTAGTAGTAGATGTAGCAGTTGATGGTGTATTGACTTTAGAGAATAATGAAATTATAGATCCAAATTTAGACCTTACAGCCTATTCAAAAGGTTTTGGTTCTAAACGATTCCCAAGTGTAACTGTAAACCCAGGTGGAGCAGGAAACGATTTTAGATCAGACACACAAGTTAGAGCTAAGCATGTTGGTTCAGGATGGCAAATAGAGATTAAAAGAAAATTAAATTCTGGAGACCCTACAGATGCAATATTTGTAATTGGAGAAGAGATTCCTTTTGGATTATCAATCTTTAATAACGCAGCAATTGCTCACGGAATGTCAAACTTCTTGACAATGCGAATAGAAGAATAATCTTATCACTTTATAGTGCAGGTTGATAAAACCTTAGCCTGCACTTTAAAAGTAGCGGTTAAGATTAATAACTTAAAACCATACCAATGAAAAAAATAATTCAACTATTATTGATAGCTTTCATAGGGGTTTCCGTCAATTCCTGTTATTATGATGCATTCCCAGAAGATGAGAATCTACCAGGTGATGGTGGAGATGAGACTGAATTAGTTTCATATCAAAACGACATTGTTCCACTTTGGGTACAGTGTACAGGATGTCATAAAGAAGGTGGAGACTTACCGAACTTGGAAGATAATTCCTATAACAACCTATTAAATGGTTATGTAATACCAGAAAATGCAGCAGGAAGTATTTTATACAAATCTCTAATAAATGACGGTGTCGAGTTAATGCCTCCAGGTTCTGGATGGCCTGCAGCTAAAATTAATTTAGTAAAAGACTGGATCAATCAAGGAGCTATAAATAATTAACTTTTAATGAAATAGATATGAAAAATTATATAATAATACTCATTGTTTTATTGATGCTCCCTTTTATTGCGATTTCACAGAATACTGCTGAAAATCAAGAGAATGATTCCATTCCAAAAAAAGTAAAAGAGAAATTAGAGCGGGCTGCTTTTGATAGTCAATATCTTATTGATAACCCTACAAATATTGCGTTAAACAAAAATCAATTAGAAGTCCAAATGGCACACAGATTTGGAGAGTTTAATAACGATAAAAATGATATGGCTGGTATTTGGGGTCTTTCAAATATTAGAATAGGTGCAGCTTACGGAGTTCACGAAAGACTTACCGTTGGTTTCGGAACAACTAAAGATGGAAGGTACCAAGATTTTAATTGGAAAGTTGCCATCTTTAGACAAACAAGATCTAATAAAATGCCATTTAGTGTTTCTTATTACGGAAACTGGGTAGTTGATGCTAGATCAAAAGAAAACTTTCAACACACAGAAGATCGTTGGTCTTTCTTTAATCAAGTAATTTTAACAAGAAGGTTTAGTCCAAAATTATCTGTTCAAGGTACTTTAAGTCTTTCTCATTATAATGTTGTGAAAAACACTATGCGAAATGATATGATTGCATATTCATTAGGTGGTCGTTATAAAATAACGGAAGGTACTTCAATAATGTTTGATTATAGTCAGCCATTAACTGAGTTCCTGAAAGACAATCCGCACCCGGGAATTAGTATAGGGTTTGAATTTGGAACTTCCTCACACGCATTTCAAATATTCGTAACTAATTACCACGGAATTGTTCAACAAGACAATTACATGTTTAATAGTAATGACTTTTTTGATGGAAACATCATGTTAGGATTTAATATAACAAGACTTTATAGTTTTTAGATAGATGATTATTTAAAGGAAGCATTTTATTAGAACTAACTTCCAATTAACCGAAAAGGATTAGTGTTTCTTTTTCAATGAAATACTAATCCTTTTTTAATTTATTTATTCTGAATTTATGAAAGATCAAGACAATAATAGCCGTAGAAATTTTCTGAAAAAAGGAGGCTTGGCTTTGGGTGCACTTTCTGCAACTGCAATAGCCTTAGCATCTTTTCAAAAAGAGGAGGTAAAAGAAACTGGAGAAAAAGTGAAATTGCTTTCGCCTGAAGGCGAGGTGGTTGAAATAGATAAAGCATATGTAAAAGCTCCTCAAGACTTACACCTTCCATTAGATTCTGATAAAATTAGGGAAGGAATACCTAACAGAAAATTTGTAATGGTCATCGATTTGGCAAGATGTAAAAACGCATTACAATGTGTAGATGCTTGTAATAAACATCATCACATTACAGGAAAAAATGCTTGGTTAAAGGTTTATAAAATGCAAGAATCTAAGGATACAGCTTCATATTGGATGCCTAGTACTTGCCAGCATTGCGATCAACCAGCCTGTGTAACAGTATGTCCTGTAGATGCTACTTTTAAAAGAAGAGATGGTATTGTTTTAATTGATAATGACCGTTGTATCGGTTGTCGTTTTTGTATGGCAGCTTGTCCATATTCAGCAAGAGTATTTAATTGGGAAGAACCAGATCAAGGAGAGATTACTATGAATTTGGATATGAACCAATCTATGTCTTCACCAGAACATGCAGGAATGCCTAGTATTAAAGGAACTGTAGATAAATGTGATTTCTGTCCTCATCAAATAGATAAAGGTGAGCTTCCGCATTGTGTAACCGCTTGTCCAAATGGTGTTTTTTATTTTGGAGATAGATATGAAGATACCGTAACAAATGGAGATGAAACATTGCGTTTAAAAAAATTATTAAAAGATAAAGCTGGTTACAGATTAATGGAAGGATTAAACACACAACCAAGTGTTTATTATTTACCTCCAAAAGATAGATCTGATGAATTTGAAGATGGATTAGATAAATACGACGAGTTTCAATCTGTTAAAAAAATAGAAGAATCATGAAAAAATATGATACACTTTTACAAGATTTAGCCCCCAAAAAATTCACTAAATCTGGAGTTCTTTGGGTAAGTATTTTATTGATAATAATCATTATAGGAATTATTGCTTATATAGACCAAATTATTAAAGGACAGGTAGTAACTAATATGCGAGATTATGCGCTTTGGGGAATATATATATCAAACTTTGTATTCTTTGTAGCGACTAGTTTTGTAGGCGCAATCATTGTTGCGGTTTTACGATTAACTAAAAACGAATGGAGAACCCCTTTAGTTAGAATTGCCGAAATAATCACTCTAGCCTGTATTATTATGGCAGGAATTACTATTATGATTGATATGGCAAGACCCGATAGATTATTAAATTTATTTATCCACGCCAGAATGCAATCGCCTATTACTTGGGATGTTATAATAATTCCAACAACCATTGTCATAAGTTTTTTATTGCTTTATTATCCATTACTTCCCGATTTAGCCATACTTAAAAATTATTATAAAAAGGAACAACCAAAATTAAGTAAATGGTATGGTAAACTTTCTTTAAAATGGGAAGGGAATAAAAAACAAAAATCGCTTCAAGAAAAATCTATTAAAATAATTGCATTGCTTATTATTCCAATAGGATTTATGCTTCAAACCATAGATGCTTGGTTATTTTCCACAACCTATCGTATTGGTTGGGATAGTACAAATATGGGTGCTTATTTTATATCAGGAGCTTTTGTAGCTGGTGTTGCAGCTTTAGTTGTTGTAGTTTATATAGTTAGAAGAACTAAAAAACTGGAGAATTACATCACTGATTTCCACTTTGATAAATTAGGGAAATTATTAGCATTGGCTTGTTTAATTTACTTGTATTTTAATATGAATGAATACTTAATTCCAGCATTTACACCTTCAAAAGGAGAGGAGATTCATTTAACAACATTATTTACAGGAAGCTATTCATACCTGTTTTGGTTAGTTACGATAGTAGGATTAATTCTTCCGATTTTCTTTTTAATTTTCAAAAAAGGAAGAAAGCCATTACCAATGTTTATTATTGGAGTCATTGTAGTTATAGGCTCCTGGTGGAAACGTTATTTAATAATTACACCAACCTTATTGCATCCATTTTTACCAATACAAGGAGTCCCAGAAACATGGCATCATTATTTTCCGAGTATGCACGAATGGTTAATCACGATAGCAACTTTAGCAATGGCTTTATTAATAATAACGTTGTTAGTAAGATATTTACCGGTAATTCCTATTCAGAGAACTGCAGACGAACAAGCTTTGTTACAAACCACTAAAAACACAGCGCCATGAAAAATCAATTAAATATTAAATCTATTTTTCTTGCTATCATAAGTGTGTTTGTATTGGCAACAAGTTTTCAAAATGTAAATGCACAAAGTGTTAAGAAGAATAAATTAAGAATCAAGGCTCAATACATTCATGTGATGGATGGTGAGGCGTATTTAGATTTAAAAGCTACCGCAAGAGTTGACAAGAAGAATATTAGTGTTTCAGATGTTGAATTTATTATTTTAAATGAATTTGAAGAAGGAAAATTAGAGCTAGGTAAAGTTACTACCAACGCAAAAGGAGAAACAAAGTTCGTAATTAAAAACTTAAATTTATTGGAAGCAGATTCTTCTTTTGTATATAATTTATTGGTTTCATTTAAAGGAAATGATCAATTTAAGAAAGCAAAAAAAAGAATAAGCTTTAAAAAGGCGATTATTGAAGCTAAATTGATTTCAAAAGATAGTATCAACTATATTTCAGCTAAATTATCAGATCCCATTACTAAGGAAGCAATTGCGAATACATCGTTAACCATTCAAGTACAGCGATTATTTGGGCCGTTAATTTTAGGTGAAGAATTTAATGATACCGATGACAATGGTGAAATATTAGTTCCTGTTGAAGACGGAATTCCGGGTATTGATGGAATTATTAATTTGGAAGTGGTTCTCAATGATAGTGATGACTACGGAACCGTAAAAGCTATTGTGAATGCTCCAATAGGAAAGGTGATTGTTGACGAATCCACTTTCGATCAAAGAACCATGTGGTCGCCTAGAAATAAAACTCCAATATTCCTTCTAATAATTCCAAATTTATTAATTATAGGAATTTGGGGACTTATTGTATATTTAATCATTAATCTATTTAAAATTTCTAAATCTAAAAACTAATAATTATGAAAACATTTAAAATTTTAACTTTGATCAGTGTTGTTTTATTGGCACTTTATTCTTTTACTTCTATTATTCAGGAAGAATGGATGGTGCCAGAAAAATACGTGAATATGAAAAATCCTATTGACAAAAACGTTGACAAAGGAATTGGAAAATCATTATATGCAAAACATTGTAAGTCCTGTCATGGAAAAGAAGGGTATGGAGATGGTCCAAAAGCAAATGAACAAGAAGGTGATTTAGGAGATTTTTCTACCGAAGAATTTCAATCACAAACCGATGGTGAATTATTCTATAAGTCTACATTTGGTAGAGACGATATGCCAAATTATGAAAAGAAAATGCCGGATGATGAAGACCGTTGGCTTGTTATAAACCATTTGCGGACTTTAGCTGAATAATAGTTTTATTGTTTTAATGGGCAGAGCCCTGTAATTAACTTTACGGGGCTTTGTTTGTTATAGTATCTATCACTATTTATCAATAAATCTTTTATTCCTAAAAGCTATTCTAGAACCACTTTTAAGATAGCGTTCAAAATCATAAGCTTTCTGTTTATTTTCAAAATAAGAAATTTGAACTAATTTAACAGGTAATTTGTCTTTTGTAAAAGAAACTTCTCCTTTTTGATGAGCTTTTAATCTATTAGTAAAGTTGGTTGTAAAACCTGTGTAATATTTTGAGTTATTACATTTTAAAATATAAACCCCATAAAGTAAATCCATAATTAGATAGTTTTTAGTGGAGTTGTTTTTATAAAGATACTTTTTTCTTTTTCAGTATAATATTTTATGCCTCAAAGGCTTTTCAATATTTTAAAACTAAAAGTGAAGAAGATCTCCATCCACCGAAGCCCTTAGAATTATTTCGATATTTATTGGAAATATTAATAAGCCCTCCTTCGCTTTTCATAAAATCAAAGCTTCGGAGGGCGTAGGTGGAGCCGGGGAGATTCGAACTCCCGTCCAAACGTGCAATTATAACGCTTTCTACATGTTTAGTTTTTATTTAGATTTTCGTCAGATTGCCGGTCAAAAACTACCAACGCACCGCTTATCTTTACTTGAGTTTTACTGTTACATCAAAGTACTATAACAGCTAGGTTTACTTTTACGAAGTCTCTATATCGATTGCCGTAAACCAAGGCTCTCGAGAGACTTCCTGCTTGCCTACCTGGTAGGCCGAGGCATTATCCTACTATAATTCGGATTATGCAGCTAGGGCGTAGTTATTCTCGCCGTTTAAAAAAGTGTGAAATATGATATTTACGAGCTATATCCCAGCGCTCGACATGCTTACATTACAATTAGACCCGCTGTCAAAACCAGTCGGCCCCAATTAATTCCTACGAAAGCAGGAATCTCGTTTTTATAAGTTTTTCCAAAGAACATATGGCAAAAATCCATCTTGCCAAAGGAGTGCAAAGATATAATAATACTTGTATCTTTGGTCACCAAAATTACTTATTCAAAATTTATACCAATGTCCATAAAATTCGCAATAATAAAAGAACGCAAGTCACCACCAGATCGTCGTGTGGTTTTCTCTCCTAAAAAGTGTCAAAAAGTCATTGAACAGTTTCCGGAAGCAGAGATTATTGTTGAAAAAAGTGATGTTCGGTTTTTTAATGATGAAGCTTATGCAGAAGCTGGGTTTAAATTAACCGAAGATATTTCAGATTGTGAAGTGATGATTGGTGTGAAGGAAGTACCAATTTCAGCTTTAATTCCGAATAAAAAATATTTCTTTTTTAGTCATACTATCAAACATCAACCTTATAACAGGGATTTGTTACAAGCAATACTTCAGAAAAAAATTGAATTATACGATCACGAAACTATTGTTAAAGAAAACGGAGCAAGGCTTATAGGTTTTGGTCGTTATGCAGGAATCGTAGGTGCATATAATACCTTTAGAGCTTTAGGATTTAGAGATGGCTTGTTCGAGTTACCTAAAGTTGAAAGCTTACATGATTTAGCTGAAATGAAACAAGAGCTAGACAAGATTAAACTCCCAGCTATAAAAATTGTTTTAACTGGAAAAGGAAAAGTTGCCAAAGGAGCCAAAGAGATTTTAGAATACATGAAATTGAAAGAGGTATCGGTTGAAAAATACCTTGCCAATACTTATAAAAAAGCAGTTTTTTGTGATATTGATATAAATGATTATAACAAGCGTAAAGATGGAGGAAAATTCAATAAAAAAGAATTTTATGATAATCCTTCTAATTATGAAAGTGACTTTATTCGTTTTGCAAAAGTGACAGATGTATTTTTAGCAGGTCATTTTTATGGGGAAGATGCACCGTTTTTATTTACTAGAGAAGATGCTAAACATCCCGATTTTAAAATAACTTTAGTAGGTGATATTTCTTGTGATATAGATGGACCTGTAGCTTCTACAATTAGGCCATCTACCATTGCAGATCCGTTTTATGGCTACGATGCAAAATCTGAAAAGGAAGTTGCTTATGATGCCAAAAATGCTATAACCGTAATGGCTGTTGATAATTTACCTTGTGAATTACCAAAAGATGCCAGTGAAGGATTTGGTAGAATGTTTTTAAATCAAGTAATCCCTGCGTTTTTTAATAATGATGAAGATGGAGTTTTAGAACGTGCTAAAATCACTAATGCTAAAGGAAAACTTACCAAACGTTTTTCTTATCTTCAAGATTATGTGGATGGGTTAGATTGATTTTTTCTGTGCTAATTATTATTCCAAAACCAAAACTATATGCAAGTAAATCTGCCCAGGAAAAAGTAGTTCCTATTATTAAACTTGCGAGCGTGTAATTTTCTAAACCAAGTAATGTAATTCCATTAAAATACTGAAAGATTTCAATGGAAATAGAAAAGATCAAAACGACTAATGCCGTTATTTTTTTATTTGACTCTAATATTGCTCTGATAGATGTGTATATAAGAACTACTACTATTACGTCTCCTAAAAAATATCTGATAAAATTATTAGGATTTAATAGTGCGATAGACACTTCGATTATAAATAAAAAAACAGAAATAATAAAGTACTT
>JASFZG010000213.1:0-13077 GCA_046055745.1 Flavobacteriaceae bacterium
TTTTTGTCGATGACGGTACCTGTTATAGATCCGTCTTTATTTGCTTCAGGGTTGGTAAAAGCAAATGTTGTCATGCTAAGCATTATTGCTAATGCGAGAATAGTTTTGTTCATTTTTTGATTGATTGATGTTAGTTTATTCTGTCTTTAATTGATTAGAAAAAAGAAAATTATTTTGATTTTAAAGTAAGACGACTTGAAAAAAAAAATGTTACAGGCTTTAAGATTCTTTAACAAATTTTAACAAACAAGCCCAAAGAATAAACTTTGGGCTTGAAACTTTACTGTGATTATTAACACTAACCATCAACGTAAAAATCACACAGTAAAGAGAGAAATATTTCTACTTTATAGACGTATGTATTTCATAATTGTTACATATATTTATGGTTTTAACATAGTATTATAAATACGCTTTATTTTAAAGATAATAAAATCATCCACTTTTGTGGGCCATAAATATGAAAGAAACATTAGTAATTGGAGCTAGTTTAAACCCTGTGCGTTATTCAAATATTGCTATCAACCGGTTAGTTGAAAAAGGGCATTGGATTGTTGCAATAGGGTTACGTGAAGGAATTGTAGCAGGAATAAAAATAATAAAAGAGAAAAAATCATTTAAAAAAATCGACACCGTAACTTTATATTTAAATCCAAAACGACAAGTAGATTATTACGATTATATTTTATCACTAAAACCAAGTCGTGTAATTTTTAATCCTGGAACTGAAAATCCAGAATTTTACAGAATACTAGATAAGAATGATATTAGTTATGAAGCTGCTTGTACTTTGGTTCTTTTAAGTACGGGGCAGTATTAGTTTCAGCCTTCGAATACTCCTGATAGTTATACTACTACGTCGGAAACTTAGGATATTTTTGTTTAGAATTCAATTTCCTTTTCTTACTCTTTCTTCCGAATTAAATACAATCCTAAAAAGGTAAACAATCCATTTAATCCTAATAATTCAAAACTAAATTGATAACCGTTTAATAAATCTTCAGAATAAATATTTAAGAAATAACTCAAGGCAACTGAAACGATACAAACAATCAACACATAGTTTTCTTTTACTTTAAATTTTGTAAAAATCCCGAAGAAAAATAGACCTAATAGCGGTCCGTAAGTATAAGAAGCAATTGTAAATAATCCGGTGATGACATCTCTTTCAAGAACACTATTAAACAAAACAACTACCAAAACTAATATAATAGAAATCACAATATGTACTTTTTTCCGAATTGATTTCTGTTTCGATTTTTCTTTCTTTTCTATATCTAAAAAATCTACACAATAGGAGGTAGTTAGTGAAGTTAAGGCAGAATCTGCACTAGAATAAGCTGCGGCAATAACCCCTAAAATAAACACCATAGCTAAGGGAATACCCAAGCCACTTTTTACTGCAACCAATGGAAATAATAAATCGGTTCTTCGTACACCATCTACCACAGGAACTTCCAATCCAAATTTGTTAATATATATATATAATAAAGCACCTAGAAGTAAGAATACAAAGTTGACAAGAACCAAAAGGCTCGCCATAGAAAGCATGTTTTTTTGTGCTTCTTTTAGATTTTTACAAGTAAGATTTTTTTGCATCATATCTTGGTCAACACCAGTCATAGCAACAGTGATGAATATCCCCCCCAAAAACGATTTTAAAAAATATGATTTGCTATTTATGTCATCAGTAAAAATAATCTTGTTGTATTGTTTTAATTCTTCCGAAGCAAAAAACTCAGAAAAACTCCAACCTATTTTATTATTTATAAAGTATATTGCTAAAATAACAGCAGAAAGCATTAAAAAAGTTTGGAGTGTATCGGTCCAAACAATGGTTTTAATTCCTCCTCGATGGGTATAAATCCAAATTAATAAAATTGAAAATATTACCGTTAGAATAAATGGAATGTCCCATTCGTCAAAGATTAAATATTGCATCGCTAAGGCAACTAAAAATATTCTAAATGCAGCCCCAATAGTTCTTGAAAGCAAAAAGAAAGCTGCACCAATCTTGTGAGATTTACTTCCTAAGCGATCGTTTAAAAATTCATAAATCGAAGTGACATTGTATTTATAATAAATAGGAAGTAATACGTAAGTAATAATAATCATCCCAAAAATATAGCCAAATACCATCTGCATATAACTAAACTGCGCGGTCTCTACAGTTCCTGGAACCGATATAAAAGTAACTCCAGATAAAGTGGCACCAATCATTCCGAAGGCAACCAAATACCATGGGGATTTTCTGTTGGCTTTAAAGAAAGCTTCATTAGAGTCTTCTTTTCCCGTAAGAATGGAAATTAAAAATAAGACCCCAAAATAACCAGCAATTAATAAGAGTATATAATGAGGTTTCATAAAATTAGTTCTTGTTAGTAAGAATGTAAAAATACAAAGATTGTTAAATAAGATTGTTTTTTTTTAAATATCTTTGAAAGCTATTGAAATACAGTTTGATAAAACTGTTAAATCCCTAAATTATGATAAGAAAGATATTGTTATTAGCAGGAATTCTATCATTTTCACTTACCATTCAATCACAAGAGTACCTCGAAATGATTGAAGCTGAAACTTTCACCGTTCAAGAAATTATTGACAATGCGGAGGCTTATTTTGAAAACAAGGATAAAGGTCGTGGATCAGGATATATTCAGTTTAAACGCTGGGAATACAATGCTTCAAGATTGATTAATGAAAATGGGATGCTTCCATCTATTACAGAAAATCTAGCTGAAGTTGAAAGTTTTAATGCTTATTTAAATGATACTTCTAACAATCGTCAAGTTCTTGATGATAATTGGGAAGAGTTAGGACCCACAAGCTGGAATGCTACTACATCTTGGAATCCTGGTGTTGGAAGAATAACTTCCATAGCCATAGATCCTCTTAATGCAAACCACATTATTGTTGGAGCAAATACAGGAGGTGTATGGAGAACTATAGATGCTGGGGGAACTTGGACGCCACTTGGTGATTATTTCTCAAATTTAAATGTGTATGCTGTTGCTATTGACCCGCAAGATTCTGATATTTATTATTTTGGTTCTTCCAGCGGATTAATATATAAATCTCTTGATGCAGGATCAACTTGGTCTCCATTAGCAGATTTGAGTAATTCATTGGTAAATAAAATTGTAATTCATCCAACGGATAGTGATATCATTTTTGCATCTAGTCAAAATGCAGGAATGTATGTTTCTACAGATGGTGGAATAACATGGGATTCGCCAATTAGCGATACCAAATGTTATGATATAGAATTTAAACCAGGAGACCCAAGTGTTGTTTATGTTTCAGGTTATGGGTTTCATAAATCGGTTGATGGAGGAGTTACCTTTACCACTATAGGAGGTTTTCCTTCGGCTCCAAAAATGATAGGAGTTTCTCCAGACGATAATACCACCGTTTATGTGGTTGAAGCAGATAATGGAAGTTTTGGAGGGTTTTATTCATCTGTAGATAGCGGGGGTAGTTTTACTGAATTAGATCATACCGGAAGAAATTATTTTGGTTATGATACAAATGGAATTGATTCTGGAGGACAAGCACCAAGAGATATGGATATTGCTGTAAACCCTTTAGATGTAAATGAAGTGCATATAGCAGGAGTTCTAACCTGGCGATCAATGGACGGTGGAGTTTCTTTTGAAAATACTTCCGATTGGGTACCAGGAAATGCATCAAACGCAAATGTTGGCTATAACCATGCAGATGTTGATATTTTGGTTTTTGACGGAACTACCTTATACACCGGAAGCGATGGAGGGATTTTTAAAGCAGAAAATACAGCAAGCATTTCTTCAGATTATTACACAGATATCACTAGTGGTTTGGGAATAAGACAATTTTATAAATTAGGTATTTCACAAACTGCAGATGTTGTAATTACAGGAGGTTCACAAGATAATGGAAGTTCATTTTATACAAATGCTGATGGATGGAAAGATTGGATTGGGGCTGATGGAATGGAAGGGTTTGTAGATAAAGACAATACAAATACTATGTATGGAATGTATCAATTTGGAGGCGCTTATAGAACCGACAATGGTGCAACTTCTATAAATTATATAAGTACACCAGCCGATGGAAATTGGGTAACCCCTTTTGAACAGGATCCTTTAATAACAAATAGTATTTACATAGGTTTAAAAAGTGTTTATAAATCTGAAAATAAAGGAGGAACCTGGACGTCAATATCACAGGATTTTGGAGATGAACTGAACCATTTAAAAATTGCCCCTTCAAATAATTTAGTAATGTTTGCAGTAAAAGGAACCATTGTATATAAAACAGAAGATGGAGGAGCTACAGATTGGGCACAGATTACAAGCCCTGGAGGAATCATAAATTCAATTGCAATTCATCCAACAAAACCAGATAAAATAGCTGTGGCAACCTCTAGTGTAAATAAAGTTTTTGTTTCTGAAGATGGCGGTACTACTTGGATTAATTATAAATTTAATCTGCCAAATTTTAGCGCTCTTGCTCTAGTTTGGGATAATAACGGTGAAGATGGTCTGTACTTAGGAATGAATTATGGACTTTTCTACATTGACCAAACTTTTACCGAGTGGCAACCTTATAACAACAATCTTCCAAATGTAATTATTAACGAATTAGAAATAAACAGTGTTGACGAAAAAATTTATGCAGCGTCTTACGGAAGAGGAATTTGGGCATCTCCAAAATACCAACCAATAATATTGAATAATGAGTCTTTTATTACTGAAAAAGATGTGGTGATGTATCCAAATCCTACGGAAGAAAAAATAACTTTTAACTTCAATAAAGGTACTGAAGCAGATTTTAGAGTGTACGATCTTTTAGGGAAATTAGTTATTTATCAACCAAATATATCTATTACAGAAGTATATGTCATTGACGTTTCAAAATTAAATAATGGAGTTTACTTTATCCGAATTAGTACAGATGAAGGATCCATTACAAAAAAAATAATCAAAGAATAATTGTTTAAAACAATAGTAGAATGCTTCAGATAAAAGATAATTACCTGAAGCATTTTTTTTATATTGCTACCAATAAATAATCAATGGATTTTTCATCAAAACTTCTTGAAAATGCAGTCAACGAAATGGCACAATTTCCAGGTATAGGAAAGCGAACCGCCTTACGTTTGGTCTTACATTTATTAAAGCAGCCAAAGTCGCATACACAAAAACTGTCTGAAAGTCTTCAGCAAATGCGTGATGAAATTATTTTTTGTAAAAATTGCCATAATATTTCAGACAGAGAAGTTTGTGAAATTTGCGCAAACCCTAATAGAAACGAACAAATTATTTGTGTAGTTGAAGATATTCGCGATGTAATGGCGATTGAAAATACGAGTCAGTTTCGAGGTCAATACCATGTTTTAGGAGGAAAAATTTCTCCGATGGACGGAATTGGCCCAGGCGAATTGAACATTACTTCCTTAGTGGATAAAGTGAAATCTGGAAAAGTAAATGAACTTATTTTTGCTTTGAGTTCCACCATGGAAGGCGATACCACCAACTTTTTTATCTTCAGGCAAATTGAAGAATTTAATATTACCACCACCACTATTGCAAGGGGGATATCTGTAGGAGACGAATTAGAATACGCCGACGAAATTACCCTAGGAAGAAGTATTTTAAATAGAATTCCGTTTGAATCATCATTAAAAAGTTCATAATTTGAAACGAGCATGTTAAATTTTTTATCAAGCAATAAAATGATTAATAGCGAACAGCATATGTCCAATTTAGTAAATGTTATAGACATATGAAACTGTCTGTCATCATACTTAATTATAATGTTCAATATTTCTTAGAGCAATGTATATTAAGTGTTCAAAGAAGTATTAAAGGAATCGATGCAGAAATTATTGTGATTGATAACAATTCGCCAGATGAAAGTTGTGCGATGATGAAAACAAAATTCCCAGAAATTACATTAATCGAAAATAAAGGAAATGTAGGATTTAGTAAAGCAAACAATCAAGCCGTTGCTATTGCAAAAGGAGAATATGTTTGTATTTTAAATCCTGATACAGCTGTTGCTGAAGATACTTTTATTGTTTCTTTAAAATATGCCGAATCAATTAAAAACTTAGGAGCTTTAGGAATTTATTTAATGGACGGAACAGGTTCTTTTCTTCCTGAAAGTAAGCGAAATTTACCAACTCCAAAAGCATCTATTTTAAAATTATTAGGATTAGGGAAGAGTTATTATGCAAACGATATTTCAGAAAATAAATATGGAGAAGTCGCTGTTTTAGTAGGAGCTTTTATGCTATTAAAAAGAAGTGTTTATAATGAAGTAAATGGTTTTGATGAAGACTACTTTATGTACGGAGAAGACATTGATTTTTCGTATAAATTAACCAAAGCAGGCTATAAAAATCATTATTTAGGTACTGCAAATATGCTTCATTATAAAGGAGAAAGTACTAAAAAAGATGCGGTGTATTTAGATCGTTTTTATGGCGCAATGCACATTTTTTATAAAAAGCATTTTAATACTAATTTCTTGTTTGATGCTTTTGTGAAAGTAGGAGTTTCAGTTGCAAAAACAATAAATAAAGTATCGATAAATAAAACGCAATCACAAAAACCAAACAGAAAGATTTATATGCTGACTGAAAATTTAATGCTATTAAAAAATATTTCAGAAAAAATAAACTCAGAGATAAAAACAGTTTCAAAGACTATTTTTTCAGATGAGATATTAACAGATTCTACCTTCATTTTTGATGTAGATTATATGCCGTATTCCCAAATATTTATGGTTATGCGAAAATTAAGTGGAAAAGGCAACACATTTCGCATTCACCCTTCGGGCAGTAATTTTATTTTAGGAAGTGATCAAAGCGACGAAAAAGGGTCTGTACTCGTTTTTTAAGAAAATGAACTTCAAAAACATATATATTTTAACTAATTTTGCAACGTTAAAATAAAATCGTTTTAAGATAAATTATTATGGCAAAGTTTGAATTAAAATTACCGAAAATGGGAGAAAGTGTTGCAGAAGCAACATTAACTGCTTGGCTTAAAGAAGTAGGAGATACCATTGAAGAAGATGAAGCGGTACTAGAAATCGCAACCGATAAAGTAGATAGCGAAGTGCCTAGTGAAGTTACAGGTGTTTTAGTGGAGAAGCTTTTTGAGGTAGATGATGTAATTCAAGTAGGTCAAACTATTGCTGTAATAGAAATAGAAGGAACTGCCACTGCGGGAGTAACACCTTCTGAAACGGTAGCAGTAGCAAGTCCTTCAAAAGGAGTAATTGCTCAAGTAGAAGCTCCGGTGAAAGAAATTACTGAAACAATTGTTCAGAGTTCAGATACTCGTTTTTATTCACCATTAGTAAAGAATATTGCTAAATCTGAAGGGATTTCACAACAAGAATTAGACAGTATTTCAGGAACAGGAAAAGACGGAAGAGTTACTAAAAATGATATTCTTTTGTATGTTGAAAATCGTTCTTCGCAACCAGTTCAACAAAAAGTAGCTCCAAGTGCAGTTACTGAACAAAGTCGAGGTGCCGAAGTTAAAAAAGAAAAACCTTCAGCCCCAGTTTCGGTTAACGGAGGAGATGAAATAGTAGAAATGACGCGAATGGGGAAACTCATTGCTCATCATATGGTAGAAAGTGTTCAGACTGCTGCTCACGTTCAATCTTTTATAGAAGTAGATGTTACCAAAATTTGGAATTGGCGTAAAAAAGTAAAAGAAAGCTTTGCAAAACGTGAAGGCGAGAACTTAACATTCACTCCTATATTTATGGAAGCAGTTGCGAAAGCGTTGAAAGATTATCCGATGTTGAATATTGCAGTAGATGGTGATAAAATTATCAAACGAAAAAACATCAACTTAGGAATGGCAGCTGCCTTAGCTGACGGAAATTTAATTGTTCCAGTTATTAAAAATGCCGACCAATTAAACTTGGTAGGAATGAGTAAAGCGGTAAACGATTTAGCAAGAAAAGCACGTTCAGGAAAACTGAAACCAGACGATATTCAAGGCGGTACTTATACCGTTACAAACGTTGGAACCTTCGGAAGTATTATGGGAACTCCAATTATTAACCAACCACAAGTAGGTATTTTAGCGCTAGGTGCCATTAGAAAAGTACCTGCTGTAATTGAAACTCCAGAAGGCGATTTTATAGGTATTCGATATAAAATGTTCTTGTCACATTCTTACGATCACAGAGTGGTTAATGGTGCATTAGGAGGTCAATTTGTGAAAGCTGTTGCCGATTATTTAGAAGCTTGGGATAGCAATAGAGAGATTTAAATTAGTCTTCATTATTTATTAGATTATTAAATAGAGTGGTCACTGAGCGGAGCCGAAGTGAAATTACTAAGGAGAAATTTAATTCTACTGTTAAAATATATTAAGACCTCACAGGTTTTCAAAACCTGTGAGGTCTTTTTTGTCAACACAATTTAATATCTTTGTATTTCAAAATTTTACTATGCAATTAAAGTTAAATAAACCCATTTGTTTTTTCGATTTAGAAACGACAGGAATCAATGTTTCAAAAGATAGAATTGTAGAAATATCTATTCTAAAAGTATTTCCCAACGGAAATAAAGAAAGCTTTACTTGGCGTGTTAATCCTGAAATGAAAATACCAGCAGAAACTACTGCCATTCATGGTATTTCGGATGAAATGGTTGCCAACGAGCCAACATTTAAGGAGTTAGCTCCAAAAGTATATGACTTAATTAAGGACAGTGATTTAGGAGGTTTTAATTCTAACAGATTCGATATTCCATTGTTAGCAGAAGAATTATTGAGAGCTGAAATAGATTTTGATTTAAAGAAAAATTTAGCCGTAGATGTGCAGACTATTTTTCATAAAATGGAAAAGAGAACACTAGGTGCGGCTTATGAATTTTATTGCAATAAAGAGCTTATTAATGCACATAGTGCTGAAGCAGATACTTTAGCAACTTATGAAATATTTGTTGCACAAGTAGAAAGATATGATGAACTAGAGAATGATATACCGTTCCTCTCAAAAATTAGTTCTTATCAAAATTTTGCTGATTTTGCTGGCTTTGTTGGTTATAATAAAGAGGATAAAGAAATAATAACTTTCGGAAAGCATAAAGGTAAAGTAATCGAGGAATTATTAAAAACCGAACCCGGTTATTTTAGTTGGATTCAAAATGCAGATTTCCCTAAGTACACCAAGAAGGTTTTAAGAGACCTAAAAGATAGAATCAAGAACAAACCAGCGGGGCCAATTACCGATGATAGTTTGGATATGTTAAAAAATAAATTTAATACGAAATGAAAATAATTTGTGTTGGTAGAAATTATGTAGAACATATTGAAGAACTAAACAATGCGGTTCCAAAAGACCCTGTATTGTTTTTAAAGCCAGATACATCGATACTTTTAAAGAAACAGCCATTCTTTATTCCTGAATTTTCAAATGATGTACATCATGAAGTAGAAATTTTAGTAAAGATTAATAGAATAGGAAAACATATCGATCGAAAATTTGCTCATAAATACTATGATGAAATAGGGTTGGGGATTGATTTTACTGCTCGCGACCTTCAAGCACAATTAAAAGCAAAAGGGCTTCCTTGGGAAAAAGCAAAAGCATTTGACGGTGCTGCAGTGATTGGAAAATTCCTTCCGAAGAGTGATTTTAGAGATGTAAACGATATTAATTTCAGATTAGAAAAGAACGGAGAAGTGCAACAAGTCGGAAATACCTCCTTAATGTTGTGGGAAATTGATACGTTAATCGAATATATTTCAAAATATTTCACATTAAAGATAGGAGATGTTATATTTACGGGCACACCTTCTGGAGTTGGAAAAGTTAATTCTAATGACTCTTTAAAAGGTTTTGTCGAAGAAAACGAACTATTCTCAATAAAAGTTAAATAAATGAGTAAAAATTATTCACAAGAAAGTTTAAGTGAAATCGCTGGTGGCGATCAAGAATTTATGTTAATTGTTGCTAAAACCTTTTTAGAAGAAATTCCGCCAGATTTAACTGCGATGGAAGGAGCAATCGAAAATAATAATAGGGAATTAGCCTATCAGTTTGCTCATAAAATGAAGCCTAATTTAGAGATGTTTGGTTTAAACCTTCAAAAAGATATTACTACTATTGAATCTTGGACCAAAACATTAAAGAATAAAACCTATATAGAAAGTAATTTAAAGAACGTAATTGAGACAATTTCGAAAACGATTTTAGAATTAAAAGAAGATTTTAATATATAGATGCTAGCAGAAATTATCACAATTGGCGATGAGATATTAATCGGACAGATTGTTGATACCAACTCCGCTTTTATTTCGAAAGAACTCAATAATATTGGGGTTCAAGTATATCAGATTACTTCAATTCAAGATGAGAAAACTCATATTCTTCAGGCATTAAATGATGCGAGTAAAAGAGTTGATTTGGTAATTGTTACCGGTGGTTTAGGCCCTACAAAAGACGATATTACCAAGCAAACATTTTGCGAATATTTAAACGACACTTTAGTTGAAGACAAGAATGTGCTTCAACATGTAAAAGAGTTGTATAAAATACACGCCAAACACCCCTTACTTCCCGAAAGTTTATATCAAGCATTAGTGCCTTCAAAAGCAACTATTTTACATAATGAATTTGGTACAGCACCAGGAATGTGGATGGAAAAAGATAACACGGTTTTTGTTTCATTACCAGGTGTGCCTTACGAAATGAAGAACCTAATGAAGGTGGAGGTTTTACCAAGAATAATAGAAAAATTTAATAGACCATTTATTTATCATAAAACGCTTTTAACCTACGGAATGGGAGAAAGTGAGATAGTGAAAATTATTCATAAATGGGAAGATGCCTTACCAACTGAAATTAAACTTGCTTATTTACCATCCCTCGGAAGGGTTCGTTTAAGATTATCATCAAAAGGAAATATAGAGGGTAAAGTAAAGTCGGGAGTAGATTCTCAAATGGAAAGATTAAAAGAATTGCTGAAAGAAATAGTCATTGGATTTGAAGATGAAACCACTATTGTTCAGCAATTAATGAAGGAATTTGTTTCGAAAAAGAAAACTTTAAGTATCGCCGAAAGTTGTACAGGAGGAGCAATCGCAGAACAGATTACCGCAGAACCTGGAGTATCTTCATTTTTTAGAGGAAGTGTTGTATCCTATTCAACCGAGGTTAAATCTTCTGTTTTAGGAGTAGAAGAATCTTTAATTGAAGAATATTCGGTAGTAAGTAAAGAAGTTGCTGAAGCGATGGCGATACAATCAACGAAAGTTTTTAATTCGGATTATGCGATTTCAACAACAGGTAATGCAGGACCCAATAAAGGAGATTCCGATGATGAAGTAGGGACAGTTTTTATTGCAATAGCTTCACCTTCAGGTGTAATTTCAGAAAAATTTAATTTTGGGCAGCCCAGGGAAAAAGTAATTGCAAAAGCAACTTTAAAAGCTTTAGAAATACTTCGAAAAGAAATTTTAAAAAACTAACTTTCTTTTGTTGCTCATACCAATAAGTTTACTTAAATTTGCACCCTGTTTAAAATAACTAAAAGATTTTAGGAATGTCAAGAGTATGTGAGCTTACTGGAAAAAGAGCGATGTTTGGAAACAATGTTTCTCACGCAATGAATAAAACGAGAAGAAGATTTAATGTAAATCTTCTCAAAAAACGTTTTTATTTACCTGAAGAAGATAAATGGATTACCATTAAAGTTGCCGCTTCAGCATTAAAAACAATTAATAAAAAAGGAATTACTGCAGTTGTAAAAGAAGCTCGTGCAAACGGTTTTCTTAACAAATAATTGCATCCATAACTATAAAAGTCTATAACAATGGCTAAAAGAGGAAATAGAGTACAAGTGATTTTAGAGTGTACAGAGCATAAAAACTCGGGTAAACCAGGAACTTCACGTTACATTACTACGAAGAACAAAAAAAATACTCCAGATCGTATGGAGATTAAAAAATTCAACCCAATCCTTAAAAAGATGACGGTTCATAAAGAGATAAAATAAGTAAGACATGGCAAAGAAATCAATAGCATCGTTACAAACTGGATCTAAGCGTTTAACTAAAGCCATTAAAATGGTAAAGTCTGAAAAAACAGGAGCATATACTTTTGTTGAGTCTATTATGGCTCCAGGTGAAGTAAGCGAATGGTTAAGTAAAAAGTAATTCGTTACAACATATAGAGTATAAGCCACTTTTTTATAAGAGTGGCTTTTTCTATTTTTAATATTTTGGTTTCCAAAATACTTTGAAACCGTATATTTGCATAAAATCTAACTATAATAAAAAACTATCCGATGAGTTTTTTTAAAAAAATATTTTCAAAAGAAAAGAAAGAAACCTTAGACAAAGGTCTTGAGAAAACAAAATCTTCATTCTTTGACAAACTTAGTAAAGCTGTTGCCGGAAAAAGTAAAGTTGACGACGATGTATTAGATAATCTAGAGGAAGTTTTAGTGTCGAGTGATGTTGGTGTAGATACTACCTTAAAAATTATTGATCGTATAGAAGCAAGAGTAGCCAAAGATAAATACCTAGGAACAACAGAACTCAATGCAATTTTAAGAGAAGAAATTGCAAATCTACTAAGTGAAACCAATACAGGAAACGCTACAGATTTTGAAGTACCAGAACAAAACACTCCTTATGTGATAATGGTCGTAGGCGTAAATGGTGTTGGTAAAACTACTACTATTGGAAAGCTTGCGAGTCAGTTTAAAAAAGCTGGTAAAAAAGTTGTTTTGGGAGCAGCAGATACTTTTCGTGCCGCTGCCATAGATCAATTACAAGTTTGGGCAGATCGTACCGATGTACCAATCATTAAACAAAGTATGGGAAGTGACCCTGCTTCTGTTGCCTTTGATACTTTGGAGAGTGCCATGAATCAAAACGCAGATGTAGTAATTATTGATACTGCAGGAAGGCTTCATAATAAAGTGAATTTAATGAATGAGCTGACCAAGATTAAGCGAGTTATGCAAAAAGTAATTCCAGATACTCCAAATGAAGTATTATTGGTGTTGGATGGCTCCACAGGTCAAAATGCTTTTGAGCAAGCCAAGCAATT
>JASFZG010000214.1:0-4951 GCA_046055745.1 Flavobacteriaceae bacterium
TTCAAGTAAGTCATTTACCCAAATTTTTAATTCCTCTATTTCGTGGGGAAGTAAACGGGTTAATGCTTTTTTTAACTCGATGCAGAAAAGATTTACGTCAAAGCTTACTTTATTAAGTACCGCTTTGGTATAATCAAACATTGCTCTAGCCATTTTTTATAGAATGTTAGGTTAAGTAGTTTTAAACTATAGGCGATTGTGTTTTTAAATTCAGTCTAAATATAACAATAAATATTGGTTAATATTCTTAATTGTTGATAAGTTTAGCATTTATTTAACCTCTTTTTTCTCTATAAAAGATACGAAAAAATTTAAATAATCAGTCAAAAGGAAAGCTATTACTTGACTTTGACAGTCCACTCAAATTCAAAAACCGAAACAACTATTCCTTCTTTATTAACACCTTCTGCTTTCATCCAACAAGTTTGTCCTTCTTTTGTTTCAACTGCTTTATTTATTGCTTCTTTTATTTTCTCTCCATCGTTGCTGGTAAAGTTAATTCTACCAGTTGCCTTCTTAAAAAACGAGGCTTTGTTATTAGCAACTAACATCGATATTTTATGATTGTTTTCTTTAATACAACTCATCACCAATGCTCCTGTTGTAAGTTCGGCTGCCATTCCTTGTACTGCCCAAAACATAGATTTAAATGGATTTTGATTGATCCAGCGATATTTAACACTCACCATACAAGAAGACTCTGAAATAGATTTTACACGTACTCCACAAAAAAATACAGAAGGAAGTTTAAATAAGGTAAAGGTGTTGATTTGTTTGGGAGTTAAAGACATTTAGTTTTGTTTTTAGCGAAGATATAGAAAATGAATGTCTTTACAGAGATGGTAAGTTTTAGAAAAAGTAATCTCACATGTTTGTCTTTACGAAGTTTACTGTTTTTATAAACCGTGACAATCTGATGAAGCTTAAAACTAAAATATAAATAGAGTACTTCACAAAAATATCGCAAAGACAAATCAAATAAATTCCTTAAGCAACTTCTTCTTACTTCCGTTAATAACAACATCTAACCTCCTATAAAACAACCAAACAACTAAATAACCAAGCATTCCGTAAATGTTAAATATATGTTAATTATAGTACTATGCGTAACAAAGTACCTTCTTTTAGACATATATTTGTATAAGATAATAATTGACTATGAATTCTACCGTAACCGAAAACCAAAAAAATGTAGCTGCAGCAATGCACCTTTCTACCTTTGCAAAATACTTTTTCCCTTTTGGAAATTTTATCGCTCCACTATTATTATGGACCTTTAATAAAGAAAGAGCATTTGTAGATGATCATGGAAAACAAGCCATCAACTTTCAACTAAGTGTTTTTCTTTACACCTTATTAATTGGAATGCTTAGTCTTCCGTTTGTGTTAATTTTTGCAACCGATTTTATTTCATTAATAGATACCATCGATCATACTATTAATTTAGTAACGCTTCGAGAAATCAAATCTGTTTCAGCATCTATTATTGTTATTTTTATTGCAAGTATGTTATTTATCGGATTATTTATTTTCGAATTATACGCAGTTATTTCAGCAACTATGGCAGCATCAAAGGGTAAATTGTACAAATACCCATTAAGTATATCATTCATTAAAACAACCTCCCAACCTCAAGTAATTGAGACGGAATAAATCAATCAAAAAATGAACACTTTAATTAATTTAGTTTTATCGATCGTTTTAAATTTGCTTTCCATCGGAACTCATCAGCCGAAAGTAACACAAGTTTCATCACAACAAATTATGGTTTGTGAACAATCAGATTACCATCTTAAAGATCTAAATTCTCATTATTTAATTACTAATGAAGAAGTAAGCAAAAGTTTAGTGAGAATTAAAGTTGAAAACATTTCAACTAATTAAAAAAACAAAGACACATGAACCGAGTACGTTCAATTATTAATCCTTTAAAAAAATATTAATAGCGAACAGCATATGTTACCGCTAAAAATATAACTAGAACATATGAAAATTGAAAACACAAAAGCACAAATGCGAAAAGGAGTCTTGGAGTATTGCATCTTGTCTATCTTACGAGACGGAGAAGCCTATACTTCAGACATACTAGAGACTCTAAAAGACGCGAAGATGCTAGTGGTTGAAGGAACTATTTATCCTTTACTAACAAGACTTAAAAATGCCGGATTGTTAGCCTATCGCTGGGAAGAATCTACCAGCGGACCACCACGAAAGTATTACGCACTTACCGAAACCGGAAAATTATTTTTAAACGAATTAAATACTACCTGGAACGAATTACAACAGGCAGTTAAAAAAGTAACCAAAGAAAAAACAAAGAAATGAACAAGACAGTAAACATAAATTTAGCAGGTACATTTTTTCACATAGATGAGGATGCTTTTGCAAAACTTACAAGATATCTTGATGCAATTCGTCGTTCTTTTTCTGACCCTCAAGGACAAGACGAAATTATAAAAGATATTGAAGCGCGCATTTCTGAACTATTTTCTGAAAAAGTAAAAAACGAAACTCAAGTAATTACCATAAAAGAATTAGACGAGGTAATTGCTATAATGGGACAACCAGAAGATTATATCATTGACGAAGAAATTTTTGAAGATGCTCCTCCGCAACAACAGAAACAAAAAAGACGTAAAAACGCATACACAAAACAATTATTCCGTGATACAGACAATCAATTTGTAGCGGGTGTTTCCTCAGGATTAGGGCATTATTTAAGTATCGATCCGCTTTGGATCCGTCTGGCTTGGATAGTGTTGGTATTACTAGGATTTGGAACTCCAATCTTAATATACGTATTATTATGGGTTTTAGTTCCTGAAGCAATCACCACTGCCGATAAGCTAAAAATGACACAAGAACCAGTCAATATCTCTAACATCGAAAAAAAAATTAAAGAGGAACTTGATAAAGCTTCCGAGAAAATAAAAGATGTGGATTATGAGAAGCATATGGAAAATGCAAAAAAAGGAGCAAATGGTTTTTTTAGTACAATCGGAAAAATTTTAAAAGGTATCGTAAATATATTTGGTAAGTTCTTCGGAATTTTACTAATCATCATTTCACTTTCCACCTTAATAGCTTTAATTATTGGCTTTTTCACAACTGGAACAATAGGTTTAGTTTGGGCTGATACCGAGTTTTTAGATTACGTATCTATGGTAAACACAGGAAATACACCAATTTGGTTGTATTCATTACTAGCGTTTTTTGCTGTTGGAATTCCATTTTTTGTATTATTCATTCTTGGGCTAAAATTATTAGTTAGCAATTTAAAGTCTATAGGTATGGCTGCAAAAATCATCCTATTTGTTTTATGGTTATTCTCAATAATTGGTCTAGGGATTTTAGGAATAAGACAAGCTACAGAACAAGCTTATGATGGCGATTTTATTACGGAACAAACACTTCAAATAAAACCAAATGACACCCTTCGTATTGCAATGGCAAATAACAATCAATATGAATATAATGCAACCAGAAGTGGAAGCTTTCAGTTAAGAATTGATGAAAACGACAACAAGATTATTTATTCTAATGACATTCGATTAATTGTTCGCTCTACTTCAGATTCTGTTGCCAAACTAGTAATCAAAAGAAAGGCAGAAGGGAGTTCCTTTAATAATGCTAAAAAAAGAGCCGAAGCCATAGAATATAGTTATGTTTTTAGCAATAATAATCTTTCATTAAATAATTATATCACAACAGATATTGAAAACAAATATCGTGAGCAAGAAGTAGAATTAGTATTGTATTTACCTATCGGAACGGTGCTTTTCGCAGATAGTAACACTTATTCATTTCATAGAAATAGCTCCAGATATAATGATATATTAATGAATGGAGACGAAGAAAAATACTTACAGATTTTAAGAGGAAAAACACAATGTTTAGATTGTTCTTCTTCGGAAATAAATAAAACAAATTCAGTTAAAAGTACTGAAACTGAAAACTGGGAAAAAGATTTAAATAACGCTTTTGAAGGCACTCCTGAAACAGAAATTGAAGAAGAAGGAAGCCATATCATTTTAAATGAAAACGGTGTAGATATCAACATTAATGAAAATGACGAAAGTATAAAAGTAAAAATAGGAAATCACTAACAACCAAAAAACAACAAATTATGAAATCAATCAAAATCATATTAATCGTAATTTTAGCAGCTACTTTAACTTCTTGTCAATTCGATTTAAACATCGGTCATGAAAACGGAAATGGAAACGTAGTAATCGAAGAAAGGTCAGTAACCGCAAATTTCGACGAAGTAAGAGGGACAAGTGGAATCGATGTGTATTTGACCGAAGGTACCGAAAACAAAATTGTAGTTGAGGCTGACGAGAATCTGCAAAACCTCATTGAAACTCACATCTCCAACGGAAAACTAACCATCCGTTCTTCAAAAAACATCGGAAGAGCATCTGCAAAAAAAGTACATGTTACCTATGTTGTTTTAACAGGTATTGAAGCGAGTAGCGGTGCAGATATTATTGTAAATTCTGTTTTAAAAGGAGAGAATTTATCTTTAGATGCAAGCAGTGGTTCCGATTTAGAAGTAGAAGTTTTCACTAAAAACTTAAGTGCAGAAACCAGTAGTGGTGCAGATATTAAAATTTCAGGAAAAGCAAGTACTTTAGATGCTAGTGCTTCAAGTGGAAGCGAACTCAATGCAAAAAAACTTCAAGTATTAACTTGCAGTGCAAAGGCTTCCAGTGGTGCTGATATTACGGTTAATGTAAAAGAAAAAATTAATGCAAAAGCTTCTAGCGGCGGTCACATCAAATACTATGGAGATCCTGTTTCTGTAAGTAAAAAGGGAGGACCTTCTGGTAGTGTAAGTAAAATGTAATAATTTAAAGCAATAGCTAGGCCTACAAGTTTTTAAAAACCTGTAGGTCTTTTTAAATCCATTCAATATGAAAAAATCAACATTCCTTTTCTTCGGAATTAT
>JASFZG010000215.1:0-19540 GCA_046055745.1 Flavobacteriaceae bacterium
AAATCTAAAGGAATTGATCTAATTAAAAATGAAACGTTAAGAAAGCAATTAATAAATGTGTACGATGCACAATATACTTTTTTTCTAAAAGTAGAAAGTCAATTTTCTGAAGAACAAAATCTTGGTTTAAGAAACGTATTCCCTACTCGATTTGAAGAAGCTTATAAATTTGATTTAGAAAGTAGTGATTATTCGGGCGAATTGGTACCTTTAAATTTTTAAAACTTAAAAACCGATCAAGAATTTTTATATTATTTAAAAAGCATAAAAAACAGAACTTATATATTTGTAAATTACAATTACAAAAGATTAAGATCTCAAGTCGTAAATCTTATTACTGTTATTGATAAAGAAATTAATAAAATTGAAAATCCCCAATAAGTATGAGTAACTTTAACATTATAATGGTCATCGCCATTATCCTTTTTGCAAGATTGGGAGTGCGATTGGTGACTCGATATATAAAAATGAAGAAAGAAAAAGATGAGAACCTTGATTAAATAAACTCTTTTTTAATGTTGTACATTTACTCCTATCACTAATTAATACTCAATGAAATATTTTTTATTCCTATTAGCAATCTGTTTTTTCAATTGTAAGAATACCGAACAAAACAAAGAATCTACTTCAGAAAATCCAATTGAAGTTTCTGAGAAATCTGAAAAATCTCCAAAAAAACAACGTCCAAGTGCTCATGAAAAAGGGAAATTTTTTACGGTCGATGAAAAACAGATGCTTTACGGAGGAAAAGATAGCACTCAACATTTTGATATTACCGGCTATAGTTTAAAAGATGAGCAATTTCATTATGGTATTGGACGCGAAGTATTCCCAGCACTTTTAAAACCTGAATTTATAACGATACAAGAAGCCGATTCACTTTGGAAAGAGCATGATCGATTTTTAGTAGCTTATGCTGGAGATCAAGTTAAAGCATATTCGATTAAAGATTTAACCCGTCACGAAGTAGTAAATGACGAGTTAAACGGTGAGCCTATAATGGCGGTCTATTGTGTCTTGGCAGATTTAGGAGCTATTTACGATCGGCAATATGGAAATGAAGAACTCACGTTTGCATTGAGTGGTTATACATATTATGATGATGAAGTTTGGGATGGACTCGACGGATTTGTACTTTGGGACAGAGAAACCGAAAGTCTTTGGTGGCCATTAATTGATAAAGCAGTATCAGGTCCATTAAAAGGAGTAGAATTATTAGAAAAAGATAAAACACATTGGGAAGATACAACTTGGGCAGTAATCAAAGAAAAATATCCTGATGCACAAATATTGAAATCAAATCAAGATTTTGAACGCCCTAAAAACTGGAATACAATAGAAAACGTTTCAGATATTATAGAAGATTTTTCGAAAGAAGACTAATTTAAAAAATATTATGCCATTAGGAAGTATTATTGCCATTACAGTTGGAGCTGGAGTTGCTATTGGAATGGGGCTTTATCTAGTATTAAGAAAAAACAATAAAAAGTTATAAATATGAAGTATATTTTTCTAGTAGTTATTTTCATTTTGAATTTAACAACTATAACAGCACAAACCGAAAAAGAAATAGTAGAAGCCACTGTTTCTAAAAGTCAAATTGAAGGACACATTTATTTTCTTACCGACGATTTATTAAAAGGCCGAGAAACGGGTACTCCCGAAAATAAAATTGCAGCTTCCTATTTAGCAAATACCTTGAGAACGTACGGAGCAAAACCCAATCCTAAAACAGGAACTTATTATCAAGAGGTGAATCTTACTAAAACCAGCCCTCCTAAAACCATTTCTATAAGCATTAACAGAAAAGAATATAAAAATAAGGTTGCGGTAAAAGTCAATGAAATGGAATATTCTAGCGATGCTTTATTTTTAGGTTATGGTCTTGAGGAAGATTATAAAAATAAAAATGTAAAAGGAAAAGTAATCATTATTAATGGTGGTAATTCTAAAGATCAAAGTGTGCGGTTTGCTTATGGACTAAGAAATGAAAAAGAAAAACTAGCATTAGAAAATGGAGTTATTGGAATTATAGAATTTATGAAAGCTCCAGATAATATTTGGGGGTTTATTGAACATAATTTTAATGGAGATCGTTTGAGTGTTGCTTCAGAAAAAGAAGAATCTAATGATAATAATCAACTTTCCTATGTTTGGATTCAGGATGAAAATGGGAGTATTTCAGAAGAAATTTCTTCAAATAAAAAATTAAATGTTTCTCTAAAAATGGACAGTCAAATTACCGAAGCTGTTTTATCTCAAAATGTAATTGGAATTATTGAAGGTACCGATCCAAAATTAAAAAACGAATACATTATCTATTCTGCTCATTACGATCACGTAGGTATTGGAGCTCCCGATAAAACAGGAGACACCATATATAATGGAGCGAGAGATAATGCAATTGGAACCACAACGGTTTTAAGTATGGCACAAAATTTAGCTAAATATCCAACCAAGCGTTCTGCTTTGTTTATTCTATTTACAGGTGAAGAAAAAGGGTTACTCGGAAGTCAGTTTTATGTAGAGAACCCAGTACTTCCACTCAACCAAATGGTCTATTGTTTTAATAGTGATAATGGAGGTTATAATGATACAAGCTTGGCAACTATTATTGGATTGGATCGTACAACAGCGACTAAAAACATAAAGGATGCCGTTGCCACATTTGGACTAACTGCCATAGAAGACCCAGCTCCAGAACAAGGATTATTTGACAGAAGTGATAATGTTCATTTCGCTAAAAAAGGAATTCCTGCTCCTACATTTTCCTTAGGTTTTACTTCGTTTGATGGCGAAGTAACCAAATATTACCATCAAGCTGGAGATGAAGCAGAAACTTTAGATTTTGATTATTTATTTAAGTTTTTTAAAGCCTATGTCCTTTCAGGTAGAAATATTGCAAACGACCCAGAAACTCCTTTTTGGGTAGAAGGTGACAAATATGAAGAGGTAGGAAAAGAGTTATACAAACAATAAATTGATTCCATAAAAAAGACCATCTACAACTAACTAATAGATGGTCTTAACAATTGGAGCAAAAAGTGGGGATTTAGATTTAGTTTTTCTCGAAAGTTAAGAAGTCGGTACCGCCATTACCACCGCTCACATCAGTAAGTTTTATTTTTGTGTCACTTGTTGAAATTATTTCCCAATCATCAGATAAGTTCTCAAAATCATTTGGTGATGAAAAAAAGATGTTAAAATGATGATCGTTATTTGATGAACTACTACTAGTAATAGACCAAGTACCTGACACCGTATTACTTCCATTTACAACTTTTAAACTTCCGTCATTATTAAATGTAAAAGCGTACCCTGTAAAATTATTGGTTTCTTCATGATCTGTATCATAAAAATAAGTGATCCGCCAAGTTCCAGATTGGGCAGTATCTTCTATCTGACTTGCTGTTGAATTATCTCCACTAGATGAATTATCATCAACACTATCATCGGAAGTTGAACAACTAATTATTGTAAATATCAATGTGATTATAGTTAATATGGATATTATTTTTTTCATGATTTTCCCGAGAAAGCGGGGGCTTATATTTAATATTAATAATTTATTGTTTTTGGCGAAGTTGATAAGTGAAACATCAATCGAAAATAAAGCTTATCAACTTATCACCAAAAACGCAAACCAAATTACAGAACATTCTTTTTCATAGATTAATTCCCTTTAAATCTTGGTTATATTTTTTCAAACACAAGGGTATCGGTTCCACCTCCACCACCACTTACATCTTCTAATTCTACTCTATCTACTTGAACATCTAATACATCCCAATCACCATTAAATTCATCAAAAGGTATTTGTATTCCAAAATCAAGAACTAAATTTAAATCTTGTGTATTTCCTGTAACATCCCAAGTTCCATTTAATACATTTCCTCCATAAGAAGCTGTAACAGTTCCATCGTTAAAAAACTCAAGTATATAGTTGTTATAATTGTTTGTTTCATTTATTCCATCGTTAAGATAAAGAGCAACTAACCATTGTCCATCTAATAAAACTTCTTCTAAATAAGTGTTTTCGTCTTCACAAATTGTAGGAGTTCGATCAATAGTTAAATAATCGGTTCCGCCATTGCCTCCACTAACATCTTGCATTTCTATTACTAAATTACTAGCATTAAGAACATCCCAATCGTCATTTAATACATCAAAAGGCACAGTAACACCAAAATCTAAAATAATTTTATCTACCCCATTATCCACGCCTACAGACCAAGTTCCGTTTACATTATCTGTTCCATTATTTGCGACAACGGTTCCGTCTATATTAAAAATGAATTCAAATTCACAGTAGTTAGAAGTTTCATCAACATCATCAAAATAGTAAGCTACATACCATGAATCGGTTGTTAAATAATCTTCAATTTCTGAAGTATTTCCGCTACAAACTGTAGGTTCTCTGTCTAAAGTAAGTAAATCGGTTCCTCCGTTTCCACCACTTACATCTTGCATTTCAATTTCAAGCATACTTGCATTTAAAACATCCCAGTCATCATTTATTTTATCAAAAGGAATGGTTGTACCAAAATCAAATACTACTTTTTCGATTCCATTATTGGTTATCACAGACCAAGATCCATTTACTGCATCTGTTCCATTTAAAGCCGTTACAGATCCATCTATATTAAATGTAAGTTCATATTCACAGAAATCTGAAGTTTCATCTACAGCATCAAAATAATAGGCAATAAACCAAGAATCGGTTGTTAAATATCCTTCTAATTCAGAATTATTTCCTCCTTCACAATTGGTGGTTTCTCTATTAAAAGTTAGTAAATTTACACCTCCATTTCCACCACTCACATCTTGCATTTCAATTTCGTTGATAGTTCCATTAATAACCTTCCAGTCATCATTTAGCTTGTCAAAAGGAATTTCATTCCCAAAATCTAACACTACTTTTAATTCATCGCTATCAAGAATTACATTCCAAGTACCATCAACCGAATTGGATCCATTACTTGCAGAGACGGCTCCTCCTGTTTCAAAATTAAACCCATACTCACAGAAATTTGAAGTTTCATCTGTTTCATCAAAGAAAAAATCCACAAACCAAGTGTCGGTGGTAAGATATTCCTCTAAATCTGAAACATCTGTATTACCTGAATTTTCGCAAGAATTAATTAAATCTTCTAATTCTTGATTAGAATTTACTTCAACTACAGACCCGTCTCCTAATTCAACCGAAATAGGGAAATCTATAGAAATAAAATCGGTATTGCTTAATGTTGAAAGAAAAATAAAAAGTTCTGCATCGTCATTTACGGTTACGGTTGTGGTTATTTCAGTTTCAGAATTATAAACAAAAAATGAAATTGGATATATAAAGTCTATACAATCAATATCGTCTATTATTTCGTCTTCACAAGCAGCTATATAATTGTTTAATTCCTCTGGATTATTAACAATAATTTCATCGTAATTTGGAAAAACGATAGTAATTGGAAAAACAATTTCTATATCATTAACAGTTCCTCCTGAAGCTTCAATAAAATCTAAAACATCTTGATAATCTAATTCATTTTCAATATTAAATTCGGTATCGCCAACCATTACCATAAACGGAAAAGCAATCGAAAAGCAATTGGCTCCATCAATAAAATCATCATTATTACCGTCGTTTAACGAGGTTCTAATCATTAACAAAGTCAGTGGAGAATTGTCAGTTAAGGTGCCTTGTTCTGGGTTTTCTTCAATTAAAACCACTTCTTCTTTTTGACAAGAAGTAAATTGAAAAAACACCAACAGCATAAGTAGGGTAAATAATTTTGTAGTCTTCTTCATAATTTATTTTCCTTGGGTTTACATATAAAACCGTTAATTTCTATTTTACCCTACTTTTATTTAAAAGAAGTTTATTCATATATTTACAAAACAATTTTTTACAGATGAAAACCAACGAGTCTGTTTGTCAAGAACATATCTATTCTAAAATTTATTCTGATCATTCTAAATCTATTTGGAATTTCATTTTTTTCAAATGCGGCAACCAAGATGAAGCAGATGATTTGGTGCAAGAAGCCTTTATAAAACTTTGGAAAAACTGTGCGAAAGTTCCAAAAGAAAAAGCAAAATCTTTTTTATATACCGTTATAAACAATACTTTTTTAAATGTAATCGCTCATAAAAAAGTGATTCTGAAACATCAAAACCAGTTTCAACATCACCATAATGACCAATCTCCACAATATATTATGGAGGAGAATGAGTTTAAAGATAAGCTACAAAATGCTATTAGTAATTTAACTGAAGGACAACGAACTGCGTTTTTACTAAATAGAATTGAAGGGAAAAAATATAGAGAGATTGCCGAAATTCTTGAGATTTCTGTAAAAGCTGTCGAAAAAAGAATGAGCCTTGCATTAAAATCGCTTCGGAAAGAAATAGATAATATCTAAAAAACTCAAGGCTATACGCTTTAAGCCATAAGCTAATAAACAATTAAACCCTTCAACAATTAAACAGTAATAAATGGTAGGGTAAAATAGGAAGCAACTGTTTTACAATAGAATGAAGACAATTATGGAGAAAGATTACTTACTAGCCAAATGGCTAAATAATGACATTACAAACGAAGAACTAGAGCAGCTAAAGGCTTCTCCAGAGTATGCTTCGTATATAAAAATTGCAGAAACTACATCTCAATTTCAGACACCTGAATTTGATAAAGAGAAAAATTATGATGCAATAAATTCAAAAAAGAGTCAACAACAAGTTAAAGTTGTAAAATTAAATTCAATAAAAACAATCTTAAAAATCGCGGCTGTTTTTGCAGTTCTTTTTGCGGGATATTTTTACGTAACAAATTTAAATACTAGCATAAATACTCAAATAGCACAAAAACAAACTTTTTTACTTCCCGATGATTCTAAAGTTGTTTTAAATGCTAACTCAACTATCGATTACAATAAAAACAATTGGGATAATAAAAGAGAGCTCAATCTTAATGGTGAAGCTTATTTTAAAGTAACCAAAGGTCAAAGGTTTAATATTAAAACCAATGATGGAATTGTAAGTGTTTTAGGAACTCAATTTAATGTGTTCTCAAGAGATCATCATTTTTATATTAATTGTTATGAAGGCTTGGTAAGCGTGGCTTTTAACGATACGTTAATTAAACTTCCTGCAGGAAATTATTTGAAAATTGAAGATGGAAAAATAATTACTCATCGAACAGCTTCCATCATTTCTCCTAGTTGGATTAATAATGAAAGTAGTTTTGAAAATGAGAGCCTACAAGCAGTCATAAACGAATTAGAAATACAATACCCCATAAAAGTAACAGCGAATAATGTTAATTTAAATCAGCGTTTTTCTGGAAGTTTTTCACATAAAAACTTATCTTTAGCGTTGACATTAATATGTGACCCTTTAAACCTTTCCTTTATCATTAACGATGAGGAAAATGTTACTTTATATGCTAAAGAAAAACCATAAATATTTATTATTTATATTCTTTTTTACCTTAGGTATCTGTAATTTTTATGGACAAATTACTTCTGAAGAAATACCACTAACGACACTATTATCCGAAGCAGAGCAAAAATTTGAAATCAGGTTTACTTACGCTCCCGATAATATAGAAGGACAATACCTTATTCCTCCACCTAAATCATTTTCACTTTCTGAAACTCTAAATTATTTTAATAAGAACACTTCTCTTTTATTTACCCAAATAAATAACCGGTTTATTACCGTTGTTTTAAAAAATGAAAACCATTTTTTATGCGGAATTATAATCAACGAATTTACAGGCGAACTTTTAGAAGGAGCTTCTGTATCTGTAATTAAAGGTAAGTATACTACCACAACAAATGCTGAGGGAAAATTTAATATCCCAACTAATCTAAAAGATTCAAAAATAAAAATTAGCTACGTTGGGTATAAAGAGATTATACTTCCAATTGCAAGTTTAGAAAAAAACAATTGCAAACAAATTTTGATACAACTCACTATTGATGAGCTGGATCAAGTCTTTATTACCAATTATTTCACCAAAGGGATTGAGAAACAATTTAATGGTTCCACAACTATTGCAACCAAGCAATTTGGGCTTTTACCAGGGCAAATTGAAAACGACGTGCTACAAATAATTCAGGTAATTCCTGGGGTTGAAAGTGTGGATGAAACCATTTCAAACATCAATATCCGAGGAGGAACCCACGACGAAAACCTCATCCTTTGGGACGATATTAAAATGTATCAAAATGGGCATTTTTTCGGGCTTATTTCTGCTTTTAACCCTGACATTACCAAAAATGTAACGGTTTATAAAAACGGAACTCCCTCTAGGTATGGAGAAGGTGTTTCTGGTGTGATTGATATGAAATCTAAAAATTCACTTACCAATAAAATTAATGGAGGTGCTGGGTTTAACCTTATCAATGCAAGTGCTTTTTTAAGTATTCCTATTACAGAAAATTTGGGGGTTCAGGTTTCGGGTAGAAGCTCCATCAACCAGCTTTTTGAATCTTCGGTTTACACTTCTTATGCAGATCGTATTTTTCAAGATACCGAAATAACCAACGTTCAATCTACTACAAACAATACATTAATTTCTAGCGATGAAGATTTTAATTTCTTCGATTTTAGCGCTAAAATATTGTGGGATTTTACAGAAAAAGATCAACTCCGTATTAACTATTTGGTTATGGAAAATTCTTTAGATTTCACCGAAGTTATCAACGAAACCGACCAATCTAAAACTAGTACCTTAGAACAAGAAAGTGTTGTTGGAGGAATTTCTTGGAAGCGTAATTGGAGCCAAAAACTCGAAACGACTGCTTTTGCCTATGGTTCCTCTTATTTACTTAATTCTATAAACAAAGACATTTTTACCACTCAAGAGGTTTTACAAGAGAATGAAGTTTTAGAAACAGGAATTAAATTAGATGCTACGGTTGCACTATCTGAAAAAATAAACCTTCAAACAGGTTATCATTTTTTAGAAACAGGAGTTGCAAATACGCAAGATGTTAATCTACCTAGATTTAGATCTTATGAAAAGAAAGTAATTCAATCTCATATTGCTTTCGGAAATATAGAATATACTCCCAACGGAAATAGAACAGTAATCAATGCTGGGTTTCGGTTAAACTATTTTCCTAAGTTTTCTGAATTTTTAATTGAGCCTAGACTTAATATTCATCAAAAAATAGGCAATGGATTTGCAGTAGAAGTTTTAGGAGAATTTAAAAATCAAACAACGACACATCGCATCGACTTTCAAAGCGATTTTTTAGGCGTCGAAAAAAGAAGATGGGTACTAGCCAACGAAGAGGACACTCCTATTATTAAAAGCAAACAAGGATCTATTGGCTTCCTTTATAATAAAAAAAATTGGTTGCTGAACTTAGAAGGTTTTTATAAAAAAGTGGAAGGAATTACGACTTCCAATCAAGGTTTTCAGAATCAATTTCAATTCATAAAATCAACGGGAAGTTATCAAGTAAAAGGCGTAGAATTTACTTTAAACAAGAAAATAAATGCTTTTAGCGCTTGGCTGAGTTATATTTATTCAAAGAATGATTATACCTTTAATGAACTTTCACCCTCTGAATTTTCAAATAATCTAGACATTCGACATTCAGTAAATCTTGCCAGCTCCTATAATTATCGTAATCTAAAAGTTGCTTTAGGCTTCAATTGGCATTCAGGAAAACCTTATACCATTCCTCTTAAAGAGAATGAGATTATTGAAATAGACTCAGAAAAAATCATCAATTACGACCTTCCCAATACAGAACGCCTTCCCGATTATCTTAGAGCTAATATTTCTGCTGAATACAGATGGAAGTTTTCAGATAAAATCGAAACAAAATTTAATTTGGCGCTTTTAAATATCTTCAATAATAAAAACACTTTAAACATCAGGTATGCTATTATCACTGATGAAAATGGAAATTCTCAAGTAAGTAAAATTGAAGAATTTTCATTAGGTTTTACTCCTAATTTATCCATTCAGGTATTGTTTTAAGAGCATTTCTTTCCTATATGAATTCATAGATATTTTAGTTCTACTAGAAAACATAGACCTAATTACATCTTCAATACAGTAAATTAGCAAACAATATAGGAGCTTTTTTTTGTTCTAAATCATGTTATAATTCTTTTTAATATTTATTGTGACATTATACAATAACCTACTCTAAATAATAACATTAGGAAACTAAATATCACTAACTATGAAAATAATATTCTCCCTAATTACAATCATTTTTATTTACACTAATGGTTACACACAAGTTGGTATAGGAAACACCAACCCTAAAGCTAGTTTAGATATAAGTGCAACAAATATATCTAATCCAGCAAATAATGATGGTTTGTTAATTCCACGTATAGATACATTTCCAATTATAAATCCTGGAATTGCCCAGCAAGGAATGGTTGTTTATTTAACTACTACTGTGGCTAACGATATTCCAGGATTTTATTATTGGGACAATAACACCTCTCCTCCTTCATGGGTGAAATTTTTTGGACAGGGAGATTTGGGCGGGGCAATTATAGAAAAACTAAACGATTTAAGCGACGGTAAATCAGATGATAGTGGTGTTTTCAAAGGTTCTTCAGTTTTTTTAGGGGTAAACTCTGGGGCTGCTGATAACGGTGGAAATAACCAGAATGTTGGTATTGGCTTTAATTCTTTACGAAGTAATACCTCAGGGAAAAAAAACACTGCAAATGGTTATCAATCTTTATACTCTAATAATTCTGGAAATGAGAATACTGCTATAGGATACCAATCTATGTATTATAATTCTCAAGGAAGAGAAAATACCTCTCTTGGTTTTCGTTCGCTTTACCAAAACACATCAGGTTATTCAAATATAGCTATTGGATATAGATCAATATTTAGTAACAATTCTGGATATAATAATAGCGCCTTAGGGTTTGAAGTTTTGTTTAGCAACACAAATGGACATGATAATAGTGCATTTGGTTTAAAATCATTAAACCATAATACAACTGGTCATTCAAATAATACAAACGGGAACTATACTTTATTTCGTAATACAACAGGTAATTCTAATATAGCAATAGGTTTTAATGCTGGTTATAACAATCAAACAGGAAGTCATAATGTTTATTTAGGAGAAGCTTCTGGTTATAACAATATAACAGGAAGTGGTAGTGTTTTTTTAGGACAAGCTTCTGGTTATAATGAACACGGATCAAATAAACTTTATATTGAAAATTCTAATGCAAATTCAGATAACGCATTAATTTACGGTGAATTTGACAACAACATGTTGAGAATAAATGGAGAACTTCAAGTTAGCAACCCAACATTTAATGGCTATCGTTTTCCAACAATAGATGGAACCAATAATCAAGTCTTGGTAACCAATGGGAATGGAACTTTAAATTGGTCAAACCTAACAAATGGAGATATTACAAGTGTAATTGCTGGAAATGGTTTAATTGGTGGAGGAAATATTGGTGATTTAACATTAAATATATCTGCAACAAATGGCCTTACAGAAACAGTAGATAATATAAAATTAGGTGGTTCTTTAACTGAAAACACTACAATTAATTTTGGCCTATACGACACATATTTTAATTTAAGCAATACTGGAGATTTTACTATTCAGGATAATGGCATAAATATTTTTCAAGTAGATGATAATGGCAATACAACTCTTGGAAATGATATGTTTTGGAAAAATACTTCTGTAAATGGAACAATTTTAGCAAGTTTAACACATTCAAGTAATGACGGTGTTTTTGAAATTTTTCAAGGAGGTTCTGTTGCTAATCGTTTTCATGGAAATGGCGATTCTTATATAAATGGTGGTAATTTGGGAATTGGAATAGTTACTCCTGCATACAAACTAGATATAAGAGGTTCAAAAAACAGTGATTATATTGCTCAAATTTATAATACAAGTATAGATCCAGATACCGATGGTTTGAAAATTAGATTAGGTAGTATCTCTGCTCCTGTTGCAACAAATAATTATATAGCTTTTTATGATGGAAATGATATAATTAGAGGTACAATTGCAGGAAATGGATCTGGTATTACTTTTAACACTATATCAGATAAAAGGCTAAAAACAAATATTAGAGATATTACTAATTCCTTAGATTTAATACTACAAATACAACCTAGAAAATATGAGTTTATATCAAAACCAGGTATAGAAGAGTATGGTTTTATTGCGCAAGAACTGCAACAATTTTACCCACAATCGGTATCCGGAACTCAAGATTCTAATCCAGAAACGAACCCAATGATGGTAGATTACTCAAAACTAACTCCTTTACTAACAGCAGGAATAAAAGAGCTTAAAAAGGAAGTAGATTTTTTAAAAAATAAAAACAGAAAACAGGAAGGTGAAATAAAAGCATTAAAGAAAAGTTTTTTGTTTTTTTCTACTTTAGAAGAACGAGTAATAATTCTAGAAAGTTCTATAGGTCTAAAAGATAATATAAATCATAATTTAGCAGAAAACAATTAGGTTTCGTATCTTATAAAAATTGAATAAAACAAAAAACATAAAATATTTAAAATTAATTCTAGTATTTTTTATTATTAGTAATTATTCCAATTTATTTTCTCAAAAAATTAATAATCAATTAATTGACAGTGTTCTTCAAAACATCAAGAAACAAGATACAAGTTCAACTTATAAAAACTTAAGTATCTTAGGAACGCAGATTGTAAAAGAACCGCCTAATAAAGCAACTAAACATTTTGAATACCTTTTTCAAAAGGACAGTTCCGCTATTGTAAAGTTAATAATAAATGAATTTTACGCCAATAAATTAATACAAATAGGTCAAACGGCCAAACCTTTAAAACTAAGGCTAGAAGGTTTAGAATTAGCTAAAACATTTAATAAAACTACAAGTTTTATATATTATAATTTAAGTTTAGCAAGTAGTTACTCTTTTAACAATAACCTTGATAAAGCCTTAAAGCACTTAAATATTGCAGAACGAAAAGCTTTAGATATAAAGTCTTCTTTTTTTTTAGATGATATCTACTTAGAAAAAGCAAATATTTATTATTCATTAAAGGATAATAAAAAAGTAATAGAGTATAGTTATAAAGTTTGGGATCTTATTAAAAATGAGAAAAACACTCTTAATAAGAGATATATATTATATGCAATAGTATCATTACAAACAAATTTTGACAGTCCACTAGACTTAGCTTTTTTTACAGAAAAACTAGCTCTTTTATATCAAGGGGACAATGAAGATATACCTAAAGGACATGTTGCTTTAAAAGACATTTTTGATAAACAAGTTAACCCAAAGTATATTTCCAGATATGAAGAGTATGTAAGAGTAAGCGATAGCATTAATAGCCCTTTTTTTTATTATTACAGTACACTGCTCTTAACAAATTCTTACCTAATTAATAAACAACCAAAAAAAGCAATTGAGTATTATAAAAAAGCAGAGGAAAAACTCAAACAAATTGGATGGTCAAAACAATTAATGGATATTTACTTTAATTTATCCAATACTTATGTATCAATCAATGATTACAAATTAGCTTATAAATATAACGAGTTAGGTTACGAGCTAAAAAATAGCTTTTCTATTGATAAAATGAAAAAAAACATTATTGAAACTGAAATTAAATATGACAGTGAAAGAAAAGAACGTGAAATTTTAGAACAAAAAAGTATAATTAAAAAAAAAGAAAATCAAAAAAACAAAATAATAATAAGTACTGTCGCTATTGGGTTAATATTAATAATCAGCATATTATTTTACAGAAAAAAACTAAAACTTCAGAAAGTATTATCAATTCAAAATAACGCTATTCAAAAACAAAGAATAACTCAACTAAATCAAAAAAACAAATTACTTGCTTTAAATAGTATGGTCGAAGGGCAAGAAGCTGAAAGGCTTCGTATTGCTAAAGACTTACATGATAGTCTAGGTGGACTTTTAAGTTCGGTGAAAGATCATTTCACAATAATTCAATCTGAAAATTCACAACTTAAAAAAATAAAAATAATAAACAAAACAAAAAAATTAATAGATGAAGCTTGCAATGAAGTTCGTCGCATTTCTCATAACATGATTCCTCATGCTCTAAATATTTCTGGATTACAAGGAGCTATTGAAGATTTAGCAGAGCAATTAAATGAACAAAATTTTAAAACTATTGTTGAAATTCACAACCTACCTAAGAATTTAGAGGAAACAAAAAAAATCATGATTTACAGGTTAATACAAGAAATAATATCGAATATTAAAAAACATTCTTTTGCCAAAACAATACTTATACAAGTACTGTGTTATGAAAATGAAATCAATCTTATAATAGAAGATGATGGGGTTGGTTTTAACTATCATAATGCCATTAATAATGGTGGTATGGGGCTAAAGAGTATTAACAGTCGTATCGATTACTTAGAAGGAATCATTGACTGGGACTCACAAGCTAACAATGGAACAACAATAACAATAAATATCCCCACATAATGAATCAAGTATTTATCATAGATGACCACAAAATGGTAATTGAAGGGTTAAAACTAATCCTTAAACATGAAAAAACAATCAAAGTAATTGGCTATGCTTTAAATGGAAGAGAGGGTATTGCAAAAGCACTTAAATTAAAACCAAATATTATATTATTAGATATCAATATGCCAGAGATGAATGGCATAGAAACCTGTAAGCTTTTATTAAATCAGCAACCAAATTTAAAAATAATAGCACTTTCTTCTCATAAAGAAAGTAGCTTAATTAAATTAATGTTAAATAATGGTGCTAAAGGATATGTACTCAAGAATGCTGGAAAAGAAGAAATTTTAAAAGCAATTTTTTCGGTAAATCAAGGAAAAACATATTTAGACAATACTGTAAATGAAATAATAATTAAAAGTATAGCAAATAGCTCAAAAAACAATAACAACTTACCATTCCCTACCCTTTCTCGAAGAGAAAAAGACGTCTTATGTTTAATTTTAGATGAATATACAACTCAAGAAATTGCACTTAAACTATTTATTGGTTTCGGAACTGTCGAAACACATCGAAGAAATATCCTTAGTAAATTAGGTGCTCGTAATACTGCTGGATTAGTAAGAATTGCTCTTGAATATGAACTACATAAATAACAAGTATAAAACTATTATAAAAAAAAATCAATAAAGTAAAAAACTCAACAGTTAAATAAATACCCTTGATTATGTTTTTTAAAAATCATTTTTCCAAATCTCGCCTTTTTGATTTATTAAATCTTAACAAGATTATGGGTATGAATAAAAAACAAGTCATTGATAATATAGGCCTTCAATATAATGACATTAATAGTAATGTATGGATGTATCACATTACTAACCTAACAAAACAAAAAATATCTCAAAAATATTTATATTTAATTTTTAAAAACAAAATTCTTATGGAAGTAAAATTTAGCCACATTAAGAAAAAATTGCTCTTTGAGGTATTAAATAAGAACTAACTATAAATTAATATTCCTATCTATAATGTGATAAAGATTGGATTTTGTCTTCTTCTGAAAAATCATCAACTTTATTAAGAAAATATTTCTCAATATTAAAGACTTTTGATAGTATAATACTTGAATCAAATTACGAGATAATATTAAAGATGTAAAAGAACATTGAAGCTATTGGTATAAGCTTAAGCGCTAAAGAAGGATTAGGTCAAATAAAAAAACAAGCCCTTCCAGAAGAGAAAAAGAGGTACTTCAACTAATTCTAAACGAACATACCACACAAGAAATTGCAGATAAACTATGTATTGGTTTTGGAACAGTCGAAACTCACAGACGAAATATGCTTGTTAAGTTAGGCGCCCGAAATACTGCAGGGTTGGTCCGTATTACTTTGGAATACGAGTTGCTTAACTAATTCTAAAAATATTAATCTATAAATCCAGGTGGGTTGTTATCCCAAAAAGTTCGATTATCTGTTGATTGTTGATTTATATTAGTATTGTTTAAAACTTCTTCTTCTGAGTATCTAAATACTCTTGGGAAATTCCCTGCAGAGATGATTGGGGATTGTAAATTTGGAAATCCAGTTCTTCTATAAATATTATAAATTTCAAAACCATTCCCCCAAGAGGCAATAAAGTATTCTCGGCTTATAATTTCTAGCTTACCATTTATTGATGTAGAATCGTATTCATTTAGCACTCTAGTTATATATTCGTTTATACTTGATGACGTCATTCCAAGCCCCCCAAGTTCTTGACCATTGGCAAAATTTGAAACCTTTTCAAAGCTAAGGCGCATACCATTTTCTAGATAATTCCTATCATTCCCTGCAGTACCGATGGTCAGCGTAGATTCTGCTAATAAAAAATTTGTAAAGGAGGACAAGAATATTGGAAATATTCCAGCTCCATTTAGACCTTCACTAACATTTCTTGCAGGTTCAAATAAATCTCTGTCAAAAGTTCCTCCTCCTGGATATATCCCAAAAGTAGATCTTCTAAGAGCATCATTAGGAATACCTTCATCATCTGAATGATCTCTTCCCCAGTATAAATTACCAACATAACAATAATCGTAATTTGAATTCCCTTCACAGGGTAAAAAATTGCTTGAAGGTGCTTGATCATGTTGTCGGTAAATATAATATCGCAATCTTGGATCTTGAACACCTTCTTCAAAAAAAGGCAATTCGGAATCACCCGCATTTAAAAAATCGTAATAATTATTAGATAAATAATCAATCACTCCTCCTGCTCTATAATTTCTAGCAATAAAAGGATGTGTAGTTGATGGAATAACATCTGCATCATAGTGAAACTGAAAGTCTTCTTCTTCAGTATCAATAATATCATTACTTAAAAGCAAATTTATTCCTTGTAATGATTGAGTCGGGTCAACAAGGCGTATATTCACTAATGCGCGAAGTTTTAATGAATTTGCAAGTGCTATCCAATTATTTTTATTAAATCCATTATTAAAAAATAAATCTTCTGGATAGTCAGATGTGGTTTCATTTAAATGTAAAATGGCATTATCAAGTAATTCTAACTGAGCAGCATATATACTAGCGCCAGTATCAAGGTTTGGATTTGGAAACTGTTCTATATCAAAGGCTTCAAAATAAGGGATATCTCCATGTAAGTCAACAGAAACCAAAAATGTAAATGCATGCAATACTTCAGCAACACCTACATAAGCGGGAACATCATAAGATTCTAATTCGTTTAAGTTCTGTAATAAAAATGAATTTTCTAAAACCCTATAAGCAGCTCGCCAAGAACCAACTACATCACTACCACCTTGATTACCTGCATAAGCCCCATGCATATAAGTTTGCCTATTGATCTGCATCAAATCCATGTTTAATTCTTCATAAAATTTTAAAAAATCTTCTTGAATATTTTTAATAATTAAAATTGGGTCTCCCGAAATTGGATCTTCATCAACTGGATCCTCATTACCAGGATCTTCATCAACAGGGTCTTCAGTGTCAGGTACAATAGTTGTGTTATCACTACTACAACCAGAGACATTAACCAACATAATAATCATTAATAAGAATACTACATTTTTAAATAAAACATTTTTATTCATTTGGGTATATTTTAATTTTATTACAATTTATGAAGAATCATTTATTTACATCCGTTCCGGAACCTGAATTCCCAATAAACCAAAAGCAGTTTTTATAACATCGGCAACTGCTTTGGATAATTGAATTCTAAAGATTTTTTCTTCTTCCGTATCGGCTCCAAATATCGATATGTTTTGATAAAATGAATTAAATGCTTTCACCAATTCATAAGTGTAATTTGCAATTAATGCAGGGCTATAGTTAGCTGCTGCTTGTTGAATGGTTTCAGGAAATAATTGAAGCTGTTTTATCAATTCTTTTTCTTTTGGATGCATTTCTATAGCACTTCGGCTCCGCTCAGTGCCCGAGTTATTAAGTGACTGATTGCTTTGGTCACTGAGCGCAGTCGAAGTGGCCTTCCGCAATATAGACTGAATTCTCGCATAGGTATATTGTATAAAAGGGCCTGTGTTTCCTTGAAAATCGACACTTTCTTCTGGGTTGAAAAGAATTCGTTTTTTAGGATCTACTTTTAAGATGTAATACTTTAAAGCCCCTAAACCTATTGTGTGATATAAGTTGTTCTTTTCTTCTTCTGAAAAGTCATCAATCTTCCCTAGCTCTTCGCTTATCTTTTTGGCAGTGGACGCCATATCTTTTATTAAATCATCTGCATCAACGACTGTTCCTTCACGGCTTTTCATTTTTCCTGAAGGTAAATCTACCATTCCATAACTTAAATGATAAAGGTGCTCCGCCCAATCGTATCCTAATTTTTTCAGAATTAAAAACAGCACCTTAAAATGATAATCTTGCTCGTTTCCAACGGTATAAATCATTCCTGTCACTTCTGGAAAATCTTTTGCTCTTTGTATCGCAGTTCCAATATCTTGGGTTATATAAACCGCTGTTCCATCGCTACGTAAAACTAGTTTTTCATCCAGTCCGTCTTCAGTTAAATCACACCAAACAGATCCGTCTTCTTTTTTGAAGAAAACACCATTTTTTATACCTTCTTCTATATTATCTTTTCCTAAAAGATAGGTATTACTCTCATAATATAACTGATCAAAATCTACGCCTAATGAAGCATACGTTTTATCAAAACCTTTATAAACCCATCCGTTCATTTTTTTCCAAAGTGTTACGGTTTCTTCATCTCCTGCTTCCCATTTTAACAACATTTGTTGGGCTTCAACTAAAGATGGCGCTTGTACTTTCGCTTCTTTTTCTGTAAGTCCTTCTGAAATTAACTGAGTGATTTCCTTTTTATATTCTTGATCGAATTTTACATAATAATTACCAACCAACTTATCTCCTTTCAATCCTGTAGATTCTGGAGTTTCTCCATTTCCGAAGCGTTTCCAAGCCAACATACTTTTACAAATATGAATTCCACGGTCATTGATAATCTGAGTTTTATAGGCTTTTTTACCAGAAGCTTTTATTATTTCTGAAACTGAAAAGCCTAGTAGTATATTTCGGATATGTCCAAGGTGTAATGGCTTGTTGGTATTTGGTGAAGAGTACTCTACCATAATGGTTTCCTTATCTCCTGAAACTTTTCCGAAGCCTGAAAAACTTCCTACTTCATTAAAAAAGTTTAGAAAATACGAATCGTTTATAACAAGATTCAGAAAACCTTTTACCACATTAAACTTAGTTATTTCTTCTACATTTTCAACCAAATAGTTCCCAATCGCCTCTCCTATCTGAACAGGATTTCCTCGTACTACACGTAACATCGGAAAAACAACCACCGTTATATCACCTTCAAATTCCTTGCGAGTTGCTTGAAATTCTACGGTTTCTAAATCGGCTTGATACAAGCTTTTTATAGCTTTTTTAATTTGTATTTCTAATGTTTCCTGAAGGGTCATTTCTTAAAATTTTGAGTGCAAATATACGTTAAGAGTGAGCTATTTCACAGAGATACGCAGAGAAATCGCAGAGTTTCACAAAGTCTATTTTTCTTTAGGTAAAAATACTTCTGCCATCATACA
>JASFZG010000216.1:0-11024 GCA_046055745.1 Flavobacteriaceae bacterium
AACTCTCGGATAAAGTTACTTTAAGTAATTTTATCCTAATTAGTTTTATCAACTACTCCTCAGCAATCATTAATTGGTACCCAGGTAACATTGCTTTACTTTCAGAAGCTTCTTCAAATTGTATACTGTTTCTAGGATGTGGTTGAGGTAAACCAAAAATATCGTTTAAAGCGGTTGCTAATAAAGGTTCGTTTACATCTCCTAAAATTCCTAAATTGGAAAAATCTTCTAGGTATTCAATATCAGGATCTAAACCATCTACAAAATCTGTAAATCCTACAGAGTTAGCTGTTTTAAATACCAAAGGTAGCATTGCATACGTATGTCCTGGATTTGCTTGGCTTCTACTAAAATTTGGAGCCGGAGCATCGTATAATAGAAAGGAAGCTTGAAATTTCCCGGTGGTAGTTCCTCCTACTTGTACAACGTTGATATATGGGTTCAATCCATTAATTACCAATTCACTTGCAGATGCAGAACGTCCTGAAGTAAGAACATATACTTTATTTAAATTAAGACTATTAATCCCTTCACCTGTAGAAATTTCATTATTAAACAACTTATCACTTGCATATTCAGCTTGACGATCTGCGTTCCATTGTTCGCTAACAAAAAGTTGTCCGTTAAACTGTCCTGTAATCATACTAGATAAATCGATCGCGGTTTCTACAGAGCCACCGCCGTTGTATCTAAGGTCTAAAATAAGCTCAGAAATTCCATCTGCTTTAAATTGCCCGAAAGCTGCATTTAACTGAGGATCAAAATCTCTGGTAAAAGCATTGTACATTAGATATCCAATTTTTTGACCTTCAATAGTTAATGTTTCAGCAATAAACACAGGGTTTTCGGTGTATTGTTGTTTTGCTAACTCGATACTTTCTCCTGTGGGTGTAATGTTATCTCCGTCAATGGTAGCCAATCCAATGGTATAAACATCAGGACTTAGTAAATCTCTAAAGTTAGATTCATTTATTTGTTGCCCGTCGATGGTGTTAAATACTATTCCGCGTACAACTCCTTTTGCAGCAGCGTCAGAGTTTGGTAAAATGTATCTAGCATATCCAAAAACATTATTACTCCCATCTGGATAAAATATCAACCCAAATTCCATTCCGTGGTTCAATGTAATTCCGCTTAAAGCATTTTCCAATTCAACATAATCATCCACTAACAAACTAAAACGATCTTGTGAGGATCTAAAATATTCGAATAAAGCTTCTGGAGAATCATAAGAATTTAAAAAAGCATTCAAATCGTTTTGGTTAGCAAATGCATCGTCTGCCAATTCAGGAGCGTCTGCTTTATAAAGGTAGAAGAAGTTTAACCCTCTGTATATAAAGTTTTTAATATCTAATTCGGAAGAAACTTGAATGTTATCGTCTAAGTCTTCAAAACAAGAAACAAATACAGACGAAATAACAATAAGTAGCAGAAAGATTTTCTTTTTCATAGGATTGGGTATATTCGATATTGAATTAAACCACTAAAGTACAGACATTATTGTAATCTGAAAATAAAACTTGCAAGAATGTAACAAAATAATAAGTGGCTCGTCATCTTAATATAACAGCAAATAAAATATCGTTATCGTGAACCAAAAAGAATTTTTAGAAACCATACTTCCTTGCAAGGATAAATTGTTTAGGCTTGCAAAAAGATTATTGGTATCGAAAGATGAAGCGGAAGATGCTGTGCAAGAAGTGTTTTTGAAGTTATGGAAAGGACGAGAGAAAATTCAGAATTATAAAAACCCAGAAGCTTTTGCCATCACCATGACCAAAAATTATTGTTTGGATCGATTAAAATCAAGACAAGCATCAAATTTAAAAATCGTTCATAGTAACTATAAAAATTCAGAAAATATTGAACGTAATTTAGAAGCAAGTGAAGGAGTTGAATTGGTTACAAAAATTATGAAAACCCTTCCCGAAAAACAAAAAATCATCATGCAATTGCGAGATATAGAACAATTTGAATTTGCTGAAATATCTCAAATGCTTGAAATAAACGAAACTGCGATAAGAGTGGCATTATCTAGAGCTCGAAAAGTAGTTAGAGAACAATTAATAAAACAATATAATTATGGAGTTAGCTAAAATAGAATCGGTATTAGACACTTATTTTGAAGGTGAAACAACCTTAGCTGAAGAGAAAATGCTTCGTGAATATTTTTCAGGAACCAAGGTAGCACCACATTTAGAAGCTTATAAAAATTTATTTATAGGTTTAAAAAATGCACAAGCTGAAGTTTCAGAAAGAGAAGTAATTCTTCCAGAAGTTACAACTACTTTTAGCAGAAGAAGATGGTTGTCTATAGCAGCTTCCGTAGTAATTGTATTAGGAGTTGTTGGTTTGCAGTTTTCTGGAAATACAAATCAGTTAACTTCAGAAGAAGAACAAGCGTTAGCAGAATTTAATAAAACAAAAGAAACACTGTTATTGCTTTCAAAAAGTTTTAACAAAGGAACTGGAGAGTTGGCAGTCTTAGGTGAATTTACAATAGCCAAAAACAAAATTTTAAAATAATTCATTAATCAAATTAAAAACAAACATTATGAAAAAGATAGTAATATTATTAGCCCTAATTGTAGCTCCTTTTATGGGAAATGCTCAAAACGCTTTCGATGCTTTCGAAAATGAAAACGATGTAACCTCGGTAGTTGTTACTAAAAACATGTTCAAACTATTAAGTACAATAGATTTAAACTCGGACGATCCAGAGACTAAAGAGTATTTATCGTTGGTGAATAACCTTGAGAACATCAAGATTTACACTACGGAAAATGTAGAAGTAGCTAAAAGAATGGACGCTGCAGTTGCTAAATACCTTGCTTCAAATAAAGGTCTTTCAGAATTAATGCGAGTAAAAGATGATGGTAAAAACATTAAGTTTTATTCAAAAGAAGGAAAGAATGAAAATTATGTAAGCGAACTATTAATGCATCTTACCGGAAATATTGATGGAGACGAAAGAACCATTATAATGAGCATTACTGGAAACATAGATTTAAAGCAAATCTCAAAATTGACCAGCGATTTAAATATGCCAGGAAGTGAAGAGTTAAAGAACGTAGAAAAACACTAAGATATGATACTTATAAAATATGTTATAGGAATTGGATTGGCAGCACTTACTTTATTTAGCTGTAGTAACGAACAATCATTACAACGATATTTAGTTGATAGACAAGACGATGATGCTTTTTTGAAAGTGGATATTGCTGCGAGTCTGTTACAAGCAAATGATGCTGATTTTTCTCAAGAAGAAAAAGATATCTTAGCTACTGTAAAGAAAATTAATGTAGTTGCATTTCCTATTAAAGGAGAAAATGCTGCAAATTACAATACTAAAAAACAAGAGTTGAAAGACATTATTAGTCAAAAGCAATACAAAACTTTGATGAAGTTTGGTTCTAACAATAAAGGAGCTGTTCTTAAATACTTAGGAGAAGAAGAGTCAATTGACGAAATCATTGTTTTTGCTAGTGATGATGAAAAAGGATTTGCACTTTTCAGACTTTTAGGAGACAATATGAATCCTGCACAAATGATTAAATTAATGAGTTCTATAGAAAAAGGAGATATGGATATCTCTTCCTTGAAATCAATTGGAAACATATTCGATATGTAAAAAGAAAATTATTATTAAAATACCAGGCCTGCTAGGTTTCAAAAACCTGCAGGTCTTTTTGGTTTTTAAAAACTTCCGACTTCTAGCCTCGGTCTTCCAGTTCCTAACTATATTCCCGTATAATTAGAAGGAGTAATCACCCGCATTTCAGCTTTCACACTTTCCGAAACCTCCAAAGTTTCAATAAAAGCAGCAATAGATTGTGCATTGATTTTTTCGTTGGTTCTTGTTAATCCTTTTAATGCTTCATAAGCATTTGGATAAGCTTCTCGTCGTAGAATCGTCTGAATTGCTTCGGCAACAACCGCCCAATTATTTTCTAAATCTTCTGCGAATTTACTTTCGTTTAAAAGTAATTTATTTAATCCTTTTAAGGTAGATTGAAATGCAATAATGGTATGTCCAATCGGCACTCCAATATTACGTAACACTGTGCTGTCTGTCAAATCACGTTGCAATCTACTAATAGGAAGTTTTGCTGCAAGATGTTCGAAAATAGCATTGGCAATTCCTAAATTACCTTCACTGTTTTCAAAATCTATTGGGTTTACTTTATGAGGCATTGCGCTAGATCCTACTTCTCCTTTTTTAATTTTTTGTTTGAAATATTCCATCGAAACATAGGTCCAAATATCACGATCTAAATCGATGATGATATTATTGATTCTCTTTAAAGTATCAAACAAAGCAGCCATATGGTCGTAATGCTCAATCTGTGTAGTAGGGAAGGAGTGATATAATCCTAGTTTATCGTGAACAAAATTTTGTGCAAATTTTTTCCAATCTACATTCGGATAAGCAATTTTATGAGCATTGAAATTTCCAGTAGCTCCTCCAAATTTCGCAGCACTTTTAATATCATTTAGTAAATCGAATTGCTCTTCAATACGAACTACAAATACTTCAATTTCTTTCCCTAAACGAGTAGGAGAAGCTGGCTGACCGTGAGTTCTTGCTAGCATTGGGATTTCAGCCCAATCGGTAGCTAACGATTGTAACCTGTTTTTTAATTCTAATAATTGAGGAACATACACCTCGTTCATCGCTTCTTTTAAAGATAATGGAACCGCAGTGTTATTAATATCTTGTGATGTCAATCCAAAATGAATAAACTCCTTAAATTCCTGAAGATTTAAATCATCAAATTTTTCTTTTATAAAGTATTCCACCGCTTTTACATCATGGTTGGTTACTTTTTCAATATCTTTAATTTTTACTGCATCAATGGTTGAGAATTGTGTATAAATAGTACGTAATTCAGGGAAAAGTGAAGTATCAAAACCACTAAGCTGAGGTAATTTTAATTCCACCAAAGCAATAAAATATTCAATTTCTACTTGAACACGGTATTTTATTAGGGCTTCTTCAGAAAAGAAAGGAATTAACGAATTCGTTTTTGAAGCATACCTTCCGTCGATAGGTGAAATTGCTTGTAATGCGTGGGTTGACATAGTTTTGTTTTTAAAAATGCAAAGATACTTCTTTTCTTGTTTTTAAGATGTTGATAGTTGTTTGAAAATTACAGTGTTTCATAGAACTGTCTTCACGAGCTTTTTTTAAGCGAAGTGATCTTATGAGGTTTTGGAAAATGTTTATTTTTTCTTGTTTTGGAATTTATCAATTATTTCAAGCGTCATTCTTCCTCTGGCTTGATAAGCTCCCGTTCTATTAGGAATATTTTTCTGAATAATAATTGTTAATTCTGGATGAATCCAATCAAATTCAGTTCCAAGAAAATATAAAGATCGCATCGCATAGGCTTCCGTAGCTACTTTCTGATTACTAATCATCCAATCGAAACAACACTCGGTAATAGCTTCTTTGTATTTTAAATCTAAAAGAATATTTCTTCTTTTATAATGTCTTTCCGTTAAAAATAAACAAATTTTGGACAAGGGTCTTACAGCTTGATCTTTGGTGACTATTGGAAGGTTTTTAAAAAATATCTCAAAATGTGGAATCAATAATGGAAGTTTTTTTTCGCATACCATTTCTAATACCCAAGCAGCTTTATAAGAGACCTCTTCATCAACTTTAAAACAATAACTTAGTAATTCTTTTAAACTGTCAGGGTTTTCAATCACCCAATTAGAAACTTCTAATCTGGATTTTTTGTGAGCGGTTAGATTTGTAAGTTGCGTATATAAATTTAATAATTTCAAATAGAGTGGTTTTTAATTTTAATAGAACAAATGACAATCCAAAATAAAAAAACTGCTTCGGTAAAACGTTGAATAATACCTGAAAAATTACTGTCAATCGTATTGAAAAAAAGTGCAACAAAAATAACACTAACAAAAGCACTACTTAATGTGAATAAAGCGAATTTCTTATGTTCTTTAAATTTTAAGAGCCCGAATCCAATTAAAAATAAACTTAAGGGGACAAAAATATAAGTTAATAATCCAGATAAAGAATGTATGATTTGTGAACTACTAACATTGTTTAAATCGATACTGCATCCTTCATCACAAGGAAAAACGCCAACACTAATTGTAGCAATCCCGTAGAAAATGCCAAATCCAACGAATCCTATTTTTGATAATTTAAAATTAGGGAATTTAGAAATAGCTAAAAAACTAAAAACACTAATTAATATTCCACTGGGTATGATTCCAATCCAACGCAATAACTTTCCATCCGCTACTCCAGTTGCTGTTAATTCACTAATTAATTGTGAAAATGAGTTGTAATCTTCATTTAGAAAAGTTGCAATAATTGTTGTGCTAATAAATAACAAAACACCAAAAATTCCTGTAAAGTATATACTTTTAGAGCTCATTAGACTTGATTGTTTCAATAATTTTTTTAATACCACTCGTAGCTTTTTCAGCAAAAACTCTAATTCTTTCTGAAGAAACTATAGATGGTTTCGGATCCACAAAATAAATTTTAGCTTCCGAAGGTGCAAACTGCAACAAACTTGCAGCAGGGTATACTTGCATGGAAGTTCCGATGATGATTAAAATATCCGTTTCTCTAATCAGTCTTATAGCATTATCCATTTCAGGAACATCTTCGCCAAACCAAACAATATGCGGACGTAATTGATAACCGTCATTACATAAATCACCCGTATTCAACTCTTTTTTCCAATCTAAAATTGTCGAAGGAATTCCCGTGCTTCTGACTTTAAATAACTCGCCGTGTAAATGTAAAACCTTACTACTCCCAGCACGTTCGTGTAAATCATCTACATTTTGAGTAATGATTTGCACCTCAAAATCTCTTTCTAATTCCGCCAAAGCAATATGAGCGGTATTGGGTTGCGCTTCTAATAATTGTTTTCTTCGTTGGTTGTAAAAATCCAAAACTAATTCCTGATTTGCATTCCAACCTTGAGGTGAAGCAACTTCCATCACGTCGTGTCCTTCCCAAAGACCATTACTGTCTCTAAAAGTTTTAATGCCACTTTCGGCGCTCATTCCGGCTCCTGTTAAAATCGTTATTCTCATCTTTATCTTTCGTAGCTTTAGCGTAAGATGGTATCTCATTAAAGGTTAGTAATATTTTTTATCTTCGCAAATAAAAACCCTCCGTAGCTTTAGCGAAGGAGGATAAAAATAAACATTTCCATTGGATAAACAGTTATTAGAATACTTGCAATCTTTCATTACAGAAAGGAGAAAAGAACTTTTCGATAAAGTAGTTTCAAAACGAACCAGGCATTTTACGGTAGTTTCAGAAGATGTGTATCAGTTGCACAATACCAGTGCAGTAATGCGTTCTTGCGATGTTTTTGGTATTCAGGAATTGCATGTGATAGAAGAAAAATATGGTAAACGAATTGATAAAGAAATTGCAATGGGCGCTCAGAAATGGGTGAATATTAATAGGTATGATTCGACTATGAGTTGTATTGATTTTCTTCGGAAAGAGAATTATCAAATTATTGCAGCCACACCACATAACGATTCACAATTGCTACACGATTTTGATGTGACAAAAAAAGCTGCTTTTTTCTTCGGAAGAGAAAGAGATGGATTAAGTGATACTGTTTTAAAGGAAGCAGACGGATTTATAAAAATACCAATGCATGGTTTTACAGAAAGCTTGAATATTTCGGTTTCAGCAGCCATCATTTTACAACATGTTGTGACTAAGCTGAAACAATCTGAAGTTGATTGGCAATTATCTGAAGAGGAAAAACTAGAATTATTAATAGATTGGACAAAGAAAACGATCAAGAGTATTGATGATATAATGGGAAGATTCAAAGAAATTGAAGGACAGAAAACAATAAACAAATAGAAAATTAAAATTTCTCTACGAAACTCTGAGTAATAAATTAGAATTATTAATTATGAAAAAAAACATGGTAGCTTGGTTTGAAATTCCTGTGACAGATATGGACAGAGCCAAAAAATTTTACGAATCAGTTTTTAAAATTGAAGTTGGAGTCCACGATATGGGAGGAGTAATGATGGGATTTTTTCCTATGAATGAAGGAGCTTCAGGAGCAATGGGAAGTCTAATGAAATATGAAAGTTATGTTCCAAGTCACGAAGGAACTTTAGTTTATTTTTCTTGTGAGGACTTACAAAATGAACTTGGCAGAATTGTTTCGGCTGGCGGAAAAATATTACAAGAAAAAACACAAATATCACCAGAAAACGGTTTTATGGGATTGTTTGAAGATACCGAAGGGAATAGGGTTGCCTTGCATTCGCAGATTTAAATATTAATTATATTTCTCCGCGAAACTCTGTGATTCTTTGAGAATCTCTGTGGAATAACTTTATTAAAGAGTAATTAAAATTAATAAGATACCCGTTTTTACGAGTAATAAATATGAAACTAGTCTTCGCCACCCACAACAAAAACAAACTAAAGGAAGTAAAAGCCCAAATGCCTTCTCATATCGAGTTATTAAGTTTAACCGATATTGGTTGTCACGATGAAATCCCAGAAACCTCGAATACCATTGAAGGAAACGCATTAATCAAAGCCAACTTCGTAAAAGAAAATTACGGCTTCGATTGCTTTGCGGATGATACAGGTTTGGAAGTAAAAGTATTAAATAACGAACCGGGAGTTTATAGCGCACGATATGCAGGTCCAGAAAATAATGCGGAAGCCAATATGAATAAATTACTGGCCAACCTTAAAAACATATCTAATCGAAACGCAAGATTCAAAACTGTAATCGCATTAACTTTAGAAGAAGGGCATCAACTTTTTACAGGAATTTGTGAAGGAGAAATCATTAAAGAGAAAAGAGGAAGAGATGGCTTTGGTTATGATCCTATTTTCCAACCAAAAGGATTCGAAAAAACATTTGCCGAAATGACTTTACAGCAAAAATCTGAAATCGGTCATCGTGGAAAAGCTGTTAGGATGTTGATTGAATTTCTTTCAGATATAAAATAAAGATGTGTACTTTTTCGGCACTTCGGCTCCGCTCAGTGCCTAATTAATGATAATGTATTTTGCTAGTAAGAATCAAAGGGCATTGAGTATCCGTCAAAATGGATGTATCGAAATGACTGAGCACCCTTCGATATACTCTTCTGCATCTAGCATTTAGGGTGCTTAACGAGACACAGTCAAAGGTTATTGAGTGTTTCAAGTGTGGGAGAAAAGTATCGAAATGACCAACTACTTAGTTCCAAATAAAAACACTATATTTGCCGCTTGAAAATCCTCAGGGTGAGGGATGTGTTGAAAGAAGTAGTATGGAATTTAATTTGTCGAATACTTCAGAACCAACACGACAAATAAATTAAAATACATATTACTATGAGCAAATTTGCTGCATTAGGTCTGGAAGAAAATCTTCTTAAGGCCATCGAAGATATGGGGTTTACAACTCCATCTGAAGTTCAAGAAAAAGCAATCCCAATCCTTTTAGATAAAGACACCGATATGGTTTCTTTAGCACAAACTGGTACCGGTAAAACAGCCGCATTTGGTTTTCCGATGCTTCAGAAAATTAATATAGAAAGTCGTACTACACAAGGACTTATCTTATCACCAACTCGCGAACTTTGTTTGCAGATTACCAACGAAATAAAAAGCTACGGAAAGTATAAAAAAGGCTTAAACGTTGTTGCAATTTATGGTGGTGCAAGTATTTCAGATCAAGCAAGAGACATAAAAAGAGGTGCACAGATTATTGTGGCAACTCCGGGTCGTATGAAAGATATGATTGGTAGAAGAATGATCGATATTTCAAAAATTGAATATTGTGTGCTGGATGAGGCTGATGAAATGCTGAATATGGGATTCTATGAAGATATCACTGAAATTCTTTCTTATTCCCCTGACGAAAAAAGCACTTGGTTATTTAGTGCAACGATGCCGAGAGAAGTTTCTGCTATTGCCAAAAAATTTATGCACGATCCTGTTGAGATTACCGTTGGAGGTAAAAACATGGGAGCAGAAAATGTATCACACGAATATTATTTAGTAAACGCTAGAGATCGCTACCAAGCTTTAAAAAGATTGGCAGATGCAAATCCGTCAATATTTTCAGTAATATTTTGTCGTACCAAAAGAGATACGCAAAAAGTAGCTGAATTGTTAATTGAAGACGGTTACAGTGCAGCCGCTTTACACGGAGATTTAAGTCAGAATCAACGTGATTTGGTGATGAAATCTTTTAGAAACAGACAAATCCAAATGCTAGTAGCAACCGATGTTGCTGCTCGTGGAATTGATGTAGAAAATATTACACACGTTATTAATTACCAACTTCCAGACGAAATTGAAACCTATACGCACCGTAGTGGTCGAACAGGTAGAGCAGGAAAAACAGGAGTATCTATTGTAATTGTTTCAAAAAGTGAAAACAGAAAAATTCACCAGATTGAAAAAATTATTCAGAAGAAATTTGAAAAGAAAGATGTTCCTTCGGGAATGGAAATTTGTGAAGTTCAATTATTTCACCTAGCAAATAAAATTAAAGAAACAGAAATTAATAACGATATTGAAGCCTACCTTCCAAATATAAACGAAGTATTAGCAGATTTTTCAAAAGAAGAATTGATTAAAAAGGTGTTTTCGGTAGAATTTACACGTTTCTATAACTATTATAAAAAAGCAAAAGACCTTAACGTCGCTCAAGGCGATATGTCTGAAGGTTCAAAAGATTCGGTTCGTTATTTCATTAATATTGGTGAAAAAGACGATTTTGATTGGATGAGCTTAAAGGATTTCTTAAAAGAAATGCTTGAATTAGGACAGGACGACTTATATAAAGTTGATGTAAAAGAAAGCTTTTCATTTTTCAACACCGATACCAAACATCAAGAATTGGTAATGAATTTCTTCAAGGATTTTGAATTGGAAGGAAGAAGAGTTTCTGTTGAAATTTCAAAAGACACAGGAAGAGGAGGAAGACGTGGCGGCGGAAGAGACCGTGGAAAAGGAAGAGATCGTGGTGATCGTGGTG
>JASFZG010000217.1:0-10546 GCA_046055745.1 Flavobacteriaceae bacterium
GAATGGTATTCACAATTTCAGAAAACACTTTAAAATCTGAATATGGAATTTGTTCCACATACTTTGAATGTTGTTCTAAGCGATACTCTTTCACTTTCAACCATTCTTTCTGAAAACCACTTTTAATACTTTCTGTTTTTGGAAGAAAGTCTTTTAAAAACTGATTAGGTGTAGTTTTAAAATGATGACTCAAACAAAAATAGGTGTCGAATGCTTTTTTAGTATCCACGTGCCAATGTTGTTTTGGTGAATGCTTCCGAAGAAATGCTTTTATCTTTTTTGAAACAATCATTCCTCCAAAAGTTAACAGAATTTCAGGTTGTAAAGCCTTAAAATCATCTTCCGTTAAAGAGGCTATCAATTGATCTATGGAAGGAAAAAAGTTCTCGTGATGTAAATTGGAAGTTGTTTCTGTTAATACAATCACACTTTCATCTTCCGTTAATTGATTTAAAAATTGTTGTTCAATGCTGTTAGGTTGCATTACTCCTACTAGAATTATTTTCTTTTTTGCTGAATTCCAATCTTTCAAAAATTCAGATAAATCTTCAGTAATAGAAGTATTTATAATTTTAGGTGGATTATTTTTTGGATGTATGGTCGCTTCTGAAATCACTTCATATAAAGGTTCTTCAAAAGGAATATTAATATGCACCGGTCCTTGAAACTCGATTGATTTGTTTAGAGCAGAGTTTATAATTTCTTCATTAAAAGCCTGATAATCCTTTCCTTCAATACAATTAGCAGATTCTAAAATATGATTTTCAAAAACATCCTCTTGCATAATGGTTTGTCCGTCACCGATATTAATTAAATAATCGGGACGATCTGCCGATAAAATCACCAATGGAATATCACTGTAAAAAGCTTCGGCAATTGCTGGATAATAATTTAGTAACGCAGAGCCTGATGAGCATACCAAAGCCACCGGTTGTTTTAATTGTTGTGCTAATCCGAGTGCAAAAAAAGCAGCACTTCGTTCATCGACAATGCTGTAACAAGTAAAATTATTGTTTTCAGTAAAGCCGATAGTCAAAGGTGCATTACGCGAGCCCGGAGAAATTACAATGTTTGCAATCTCTTTAGCAATACATAACTGAGTTATTGTTTGGGATAAATCTTTATTAGAATATTTCATCGAGGTAAAAATACAAATTGTAAACTAGTAATTTAGTGAATCATTGGTTCTAAAACCTGCAACATTGTTTGTAATTTGTGCTGCGTTTCTTCCCATTCGTTAACAGGAATGGAACCTATGGTGATTCCCCCTCCTACAAACAACTGAGCTTTATTACCTTCAATTTTCATACAACGAAGGTTTACGAATAAATTTGAACAAGAATCTTTAGAACAGATAGGCCCTAAAAAACCGGTGTAAAAATCTCGTTGGTAGTTTTCGTTTTCAAGAATGTACTTTTTTGCATAATCTTGAGGTGTACCGCAAACGGCAGGAGTTGGATGTAAGGCAGAAGTAATTGTTGATAGTGTTGCTTTTCCTTTTTTAAGAATTCCATTAATGTCTGTCCGTAAATGTACTAAGGACGCTGCTTGATGATTATAGGTTTTTGAGATTCTAACTACTGAAGTTACTTTTTGTAAACTCGTAGAAATAGCATCAACTACTATTTTTTGTTCGATAATTTCTTTAATAGTCCAATCTGGAACCACATCTTCATTATATTTTCTAGTACCAGCTAAAGCCATTGTTTTAAATGAAACCCCTTTAGTTTGTAGCAAAACCTCTGGTGATGCTCCACACCATAATCCAGTATATGGATGGTACCAAACATATCGAAAAGCTGAAGGGTATAAATTTAATATTCTATGAATTAATATTTCTAAATCAAATTTAGTTAAAGGGATTTCTTTCTTCCTAGAAAATACAATTTTTGTGGCATGACGAGCTTTAATAGCTCTAACTGCTTTTTTAATATGTTCGCAATATTTATCTGCTTCAGAATTATCTTCAACTGTATTTATTTCCTTTTTTTTAATAGATTCATATATAAAATCAGTTTCAAAAACATCGCTCTTTTCTAGAGGAATACAGCAAGATTTTTTCTGATAATCAAAAGGAGCAAATATAAAACAATCTTCTCCATATTCTTTTGTTTTATATAATTCAATATCATTTTGTAAATACGTAGTCACACTTTTACTCTCTGGAAGTGAGTAAATTACAAAAGGTGTTTTTTCATTAAAATGATTAGATACTTTATGGAGGATATGTAAAAATTCTGACATTTATTTATGAAACGATATGGTGGTTAGTTTGACTAATGATATTAATTCGTCTGCTTCATTTTCAATTCTAATTTGCCAAAGTTGTGTGGTTCTACCCTTATGCAATGCTTTTGCTTTAGCATAAACAAAACCGTCTTTTATACTTTTAACGTGGTTGGCCGAAATTTCTAAACCACGAATGGTAATTTCTTTATAATCTAGAAATACAAAAGCTGCAGCACTACCGATACTTTCAGCTAAAGCAACCGAAGCACCACCATGCAAAACACCGTCTGGCTGATGTACTCTAGGAGTAACAGGCATTCTTGCAATTAAAGTATCTTCGGTAAGGTCAATAAATTCTATCTCTAAAGTTTCCATCAATGTGTTTGGAGTAATCGAATTACACATTGCTAAAACTTCTTGTTTGCTATTGTTCATATTATTAATTTACTTTTGTAAAAATACAAAACCAATTACAAAATGGCTATCGAAAAAAAAGTAATCTATAAAACTACTAATACTTACTCAGTTTTAAATAGTTATACTGAAAAAACTAAAAACGTATGGATGGTATTTCACGGTTTGGGCTATTTAAGTAAATATTTTATCAAGTATTTTTCTGAATTAAATTCTGAAGAAAATTTTATTATCGCTCCACAAGCACCTTCAAAATATTATCAAGATAAAAATTTTAAACACGTTGGTGCTTCTTGGCTTACAAAAGAAAATACTGCAGAAGAAACAAAAAATGTATTGGCTTATGTGGATGAAGTTTATAAAACTGAAGTAAATAAAACTCCAAAGAACTTAATTGTATTAGGATATTCCCAAGGAGTTTCAATAGCTACAAGATGGGTTGCAAAAAGTAAAATTAATTGCAATGAATTGATTTTACATTCTGGAGGAATCCCAACAGAATTAAAACAAAATGATTTTTTATTTTTAAAGAACAATACAAAAGTTACCTACCTCTACGGAAATAATGACCAATATATTAATGAAGCTCGTAAAACGGAACAACAAATAATTGGCAACCATCTTTTCGGAAAACAGCTTCATATAGAAATATTTGAAGGTATTCATGAAGTGAATACAAAATTTATAAAGAAGATATCTGAAAATTAATCGTGTAGTTCATCGAAAATATTTGTTTTTAAGCTCTATAAATAGTTACTTTACTATCTATTGTAAGAATAATCTTATATCAATATTATGAAAACTATACAACTAACCTTCATATTTTCTTTATTAAGCCTTTCTATCATTGCTCAAATTAGCAACTCTGAAAAACAAGCACTTCAAGATTTATATACCTCTACTAATGGTGATTCTTGGAACACCTCTTGGGATTTAAACCAACCTGTAAGTGATTGGCAAGGAGTAACAATTAAAGACGATAAAGTAATTAGCATTAGCCTTTTATTTAATAATATGGAAGGTAAATTACCAAGTTCATTAAGTCAATTAAAGTATTTAGAAGTTTTAGAGCTTTCATTCAATAAGCTTGAGGGGTCTATTCCTTCAGAACTTGGAAAATTAAATAAATTAAAAATATTGGCTTTTAATGGTAACAATTTAACTGGAGAAATTCCATCTTCAATCGGAAATCTTTTTAGCTTAAATCAATTACATTTAAGTAGTAATCAGTTATCTGGGAAAATCCCACAATCGGTTACAAATTTAGAATACTTAGAAATATTAAATGTTTTTGATAACAATCTCTCTGGTGAAATCCCAAGTGAATTAGCATATTCTAAGAATTTAAAACAATTGTTAATTGCTGAAAATAATTTAGAAGCTACTAATGAATTTTCTGTTGAGGTTTTATCCAACGGTGCTTCTGTAGATTTAGAACAACAATTTGTAATTCCTGAGACCAATGGTGTTATTGCTATAGAAACCGAAGAGGAAAACTAATAAATTAACTTTATGTCTATCTCTAAATAACCGATACAGGCTATTAAAGGGCAAAATAATACTAAAAAGGCTGCCAATAATGGTAGTCTTTTTTTTATTGATGCAATCTTTAAAATAGTATTTTTGAAAACTTGTTATGAAAAACAAAGATTCATTATTAAAAGTAGATGAAAAGAATAATATTGAAAGTTTAATTGAATTAGATGAAAATTATATGGATATTTCTGAAATAATTAAATTACGATTTACAAATTACAAAGGTCCAGATAAGTTTGAATCTAAAGGTTTTGGAGAAAAAAAACAGCAACTAATATTTTAAATTCTGCGATTAATGAATATTCTTTAAAAAAGAAAGAATAATAATACATTGACGTTTGATATTTGTATTTTTGTTGAAATGCAACCTAATAATTAATGGCGAGAAAAAAGAAAACAAGTACCAAAACCTCTACTAAATTACGTAAAAAATTCAGCTTTACACTTTCCAAACAGCAAAAAATAATTTGGGGAGGTTTTCTGTTTTTATTAGGTATCGCTTTATTACTTTCTTTTGTTTCTTACTTTTTTTCTTGGCAAGCAGATCAAAGTTTAATTGGTGATTTAACCTCCAGAAAAGTAGAAACCAAAAACTGGCTAAACACCTTTGGCGCTAATATTGGCGAATTATTTATCTATAGAGGATTTGGAGTCGCTTCATTAATAATTGCATTTCTAATTACCCTATCTGGGATTTATTACTTCTTTGATTTTAATAAATCTAAACTTGCTAAATATTGGTTTTGGGGGAGTTTAGTAATGATTTGGGTTTCTGTATTTTTTGGTTTTTTCTCAAATATAAGTACTTTATTTAGCGGAGTTATTGGTTTTGAAATTAATGATGTCCTTCAAGATTATTTAGGCTTGATCGGTACCGTTTTAGTAATGACATTCCTATTAATTATTTACCTTGTTGTTCGTTTAAAACTTACTCCAGAGCATGCTATTTCAGCTTTAAAGAGAACTAAAAAAGAAGTTACTGATGATTTTACTTCAGAAAACATTTCAGAACAAACAATAAAAGAAACTCCTTTAGTAAGACCTATAGATGTTACAATTCCAGTGGATACTACTTCCGAAGAAATTGAACTAGCAACCTCTGTAATTGAAAAACCAATAAAGAAAACTACCACCCAAAAAGAAGAAATTACTTTAAAAATAGATTCTGAAGAAGACCTTTCAATGGAAATAAAACAAGCTCCTGAAGAAGAAGTTGTCGAAAAAAACCTGAGTGATAAATTAGTAACAGATTTTGGCGAATTCGATCCAACCCTAGAACTTAGTAAATACAAATTTCCAACAATTGAGTTACTTAAAGATTATGCCAAAAACACTGGCATCACCATTAATCAGGAAGAATTAGAGGAAAATAAAAACAAGATTGTAACCACGCTTAATAATTATAAAATCGGGATTGCAAGTATTAAAGCAACCGTTGGTCCTACTGTTACTTTGTATGAAATTGTTCCAGATGCTGGTATTCGGATTTCAAAAATTAAAAATTTAGAAGACGACATTGCCTTATCACTTTCAGCTTTAGGTATACGTATTATCGCTCCTATTCCTGGACGTGGTACTATTGGTATTGAAGTTCCAAATAAAAACCCGAGTATTGTTTCTATGCGCTCTGTAATTGCTTCCCCTAAATTTCAGGAAGCAGAAATGGAACTTCCAATTGCCTTCGGAAAAACAATTAGCAACGAAACATTTGTAGTCGATTTAGCGAAGATGCCACATCTGTTAATGGCTGGTGCTACAGGGCAAGGAAAATCTGTTGGTTTAAATGCAATTCTAACTTCCTTACTTTATAAAAAACATCCCGCCGAAGTTAAGTTCGTGTTGGTAGATCCTAAAAAAGTAGAACTTACTTTATTTAATAAAATAGAACGTCATTTTTTAGCAAAACTTCCAGATACCGAAGAAGCGATTATTACGGATACCGCCAAAGTAGTAAACACATTAAATTCGATGTGTATTGAAATGGACGATCGTTACGACCTGCTTAAAAATGCAATGGTTCGTAATATTAAAGAATACAATACCAAGTTCAAGGCTCGTAAATTAAATCCTGAAGAAGGACATCGTTTTCTACCCTACATCGTTTTAGTTATTGACGAATTTGCCGATTTAATTATGACTGCTGGTAAAGAGGTTGAAACTCCAATTGCTCGACTTGCTCAATTAGCACGTGCTATTGGAATTCATTTAATCGTAGCAACTCAAAGACCTTCTGTAAATGTAATTACGGGTATTATTAAAGCGAATTTTCCTGCCAGAATTGCATTTAGAGTAACTAGTAAAATAGATTCTAGAACTATTTTAGATAGCTCTGGCGCTGATCAATTAATTGGTCGTGGAGATATGCTGTACACACAAGGTAATGAACTCATTAGAATACAATGTGCCTTTGTAGATACTCCTGAAGTTGCAGATATTACCGAGTATATTGGGTCACAAAAAGCCTATCCAGACGCACATATGCTCCCTGAATATGTAGGAGAAGAGGGTGGTGGCACAAATCTTGCTAATGATATCAGCGAGCGTGACAAACTATTTAGAGAAGCAGCCGAAATTTTAGTAATTGCACAGCAAGGATCCACTTCTCTTTTACAACGAAAATTAAAATTAGGCTATAATAGAGCCGGAAGAATAATAGATCAATTAGAAGCTTCAGGAATTGTAGGACCATTTGAAGGAAGTAAAGCAAGACAGGTACTTGTTCCTACTCTCGAAGCATTAAACCAACATTTAGAAAACGAATACAATGAAGATTAAATTAAATTCAGTAGCCCTATTATTACTGCTATTTTTTTCAGTACAAACAATAATTGCACAAGATGCAAAAACACTACTAGACGAAGTTTCAAATAAAGTAAAAAGCTACGATAATATTATAATCGATTTTAAATATAGTTTAGTAAACACAAAAGAAAATGTAAAGCAAGATACTCGTGGTAATATTACTTTACAAGGTGAAAAGTATATTTTAAACATGTTAGGAATTACTCGTATTTTTAATGGAACTACTATTTATACGATTGTTCCAGAAGATGAAGAAGTGACCATCTCTAGCTATGACGAACAAGAAAGCAAGGGAGTTTCTGCTTCAAAGATGCTAACTTTTTATGAAAATGGATATACCTATAAAATGGATATTCTTCAAAACATACAAGGTAGAAAAATTCAGTTTGTAAAAATAATCCCTATTAATACCAATGCAGAAATTAAAGATATTTTATTGGGAATTGATATGCAAACTAAGCATATTTACAAGTTAATTCAGACAGATTCTTCTGGAACTTCTTATACCATTACTGTTAATTTGTTTAAAACTAATCAGCCAACTTCTGAAAATCAATTTGTTTTTGATGAAGCTAAATACAAAGCAAAAGGGTTTTATATTAATAAGCTAGATTAATTGCTAAATGAAAATTTTAGACAGATATATTTTAATTTCCTATTTAAAAACCTTCTTTAGCGTTTTTACCATTTTGATGTTTATTTTTATACTCCAAGCTATTTGGTTGTATATTTCTGAATTGGCAGGTAGAGGGCTTGATTTTTTTATCGTTTTAAAATTTCTATGGTTTGTAATGCCTCGGCTAATTCCTTTGGTTTTACCTTTAACCATCTTGGTTTCTTCATTGATGGTCTTTGGAAACCTTTCTGAAAATTACGAATTTGCCGCAATGAAATCTACAGGTATTTCATTACAAAGAGCGATGAGAAGCCTCACCGTATTTATTTTATTTCTGAGCGTTTTAGTATTCTTTTTTGCTAATAGTATTATACCGTTAGCAGAATATAAATGGTTGAATTTAAGAAGAAACATTCAGCAATTTAAGCCTTCCATGGCAATTTCTGAAGGTCAATTTAGTCAAGTTGGTGATGAATTCAATATTAAAGTAGAGAAGAAAAGTGGAGATAATGGGCAATTTCTAACAACTATAATAATTCATAAAAAAGAGCCCAATAGCTTAAGCGGAAACCATACTGTTATCGTAGCAGAAAGAGGAGAACTTACAAGTGAAGAAGGAAGTAATTTACTGTCATTAGTTTTAGAAAACGGAAATTATTATAGCGATCTCATATCTAAAGACCCAAAAAGAAAAAAAAGAAGAGAGTTTGTTAGAAGTTATTTTGAAGAATACATTATCAATATTGATCTCACCGAAATGAACAATAAAGATATTAGTAAAGAAAATAAATTGGAAAATCACAATATGTATAATGTTAATGAATTAAGAGCAGAAATTGACTCTCAATCACAACGCTATACAACCACAATTAAAGCATTTGCTAATAACATGTATTTTAGGAGTGGTATGTCTAAATTTAAAAACAATAAAAACAATAGAATTAAAAATGACACTCTAATATTTGCGAATAACGATACAGTAATCAATTTATTCAATGTAAAACAACAATCTGAGATTGTTAAAATTGCATTAAATAATGTAAAAAGCTCCTTGCAATCTGTCGAAGCAAAAAACAAAGAATATGTGATTAAAACAAAGCGATTAAATAAGTATGAAATCGCTTTGCACGAAAAATATGCATTGGCTGCTGCTTGTATTATATTGTTTTTTGTGGGCGCTCCATTAGGAGCAATTATTAGAAAAGGTGGAATGGGATTACCTATGGTTATTGCTATTCTATTATTTTTAACCTATCATTTTATTGGAATTTTTGCTAAGAATAGCGCAGAAGACGGGACCGTTTCTCCTTTTGTCGCCTCTTGGCTAAGTACTGTCATAATGTTTCCTTTAGGAATTTGGCTCACCTACCGAGCCACCACAGATCAAGGAATTATAGATATGGGTTCATTTTTTCAAAGATTTAAATGGTTTCAAAAAAAAGAAATAATTGAAAACGTAAATAAAATTCAGCCCCTATTAACTCAACAGGAAAAAGCTTTTATTCTATCAAAAAATGATGACCAGCTAAAAGATATTTTGAAGAATTATAGACAATACAATTACTCAGAAGAAATCCATCAAGCTACATTACAAAGATTGATAGAAAAAGGGTATACTGAGCAACAATTAAAATTTAGTGGAGATTTTGAGAACATAACATATTCTAATGCAGTTTCAGAAAGCAATAAATTTTCAAAAAATTCAAAAATTGCATTGATTTTTTATTTAATATTTATTCTCTTTTATGTATTAGCTCCCTTTTTCTCAATTATATCTCCTCAATTATTTAAAGATAGTTACCTGCTTTTATTTTCAATTAAAACTATATCAATTATTCTTTTTTATATTTTTAGTTTTAAAGCATATACTGCTAATCTTAATTTTTACAAATCAATTAATAAGAAAAAAGAAGGTGGTATTTTATTATTATATTTTGTGCTAGGATCTATAATATACGTAATTACTCATTTTTATTTTAAAATTAAAATGAAAGAAGAATTGGAAATGATTAGATAATAAACCTTTTAACTCATTAGCCTATATTTGCAAACATAAAAACAAACTATGATTTCTACTAAAGACGGAACCATGATACAACTTAATACTATTTCTGAAGCAATTGAAGATATAAAAAACGGAAAAGTAATTATCGTTGTTGATGATGAAAACCGTGAAAATGAAGGCGATTTTATTGCAGCTGCAGAAAAGGTGACTCCAGAAATGATCAATTTTATGGCAACTCACGGTCGTGGGCTTATTTGTGCTCCTTTAACCGAAGAACGATGCGAAGAATTAGACCTAAATTTGATGGTTAAAAACAATACCGTTTTACATCATACTCCTTTTACGGTTTCAGTAGATTTAATAGGAAATGGCTGTACAACTGGTATTTCTGTACACGATCGTGCTAAAACTATTAAAGCCTTAGTAGATGAAAATACCAAAATTCAAGACTTAGGTCGTCCAGGGCATATTTTTCCGCTACGTGCAAAAGAAGGTGGTGTTCTAAGAAGGACAGGACATACCGAAGCATCTATTGATTTAGCTAGACTTGCAGGGCTTCAACCAGCAGGAATATTAGTAGAAATATTAAATGAAGACGGAACGATGGCTCGTTTGCCTCAACTATTAAAAGTTGCTGAAAAATTCGATTTAAAACTAATCTCAATTGAAGATTTAGTGGCTTACCGAATGGAACACGATTCATTAATCAATAAAAAAGAAGACTTTCAATTAAATACCAAATACGGAAGTTTTAGATTACGAGCTTACCAACAAACTACCAACGATCAAATTCATATTGCTTTAACAAAAGGACACTGGAGCGATGGAGAATCGGTATTAGTAAAAGTAAATTCAACGCTTATTAATAATGATATTTTAGGAACCCTAACTAACAATTCTGACAAGAAAATTGATGATATGTTTTCGGTTTTTAATAAGGAAGG
>JASFZG010000218.1:0-3764 GCA_046055745.1 Flavobacteriaceae bacterium
AAGTCAACGATCCTAATTTTGTAAAGGTAATTGTCGATCAGAATAATTATGCATTGTATTTTTCTCGTTCTCCAATTCCGTATCCTCGTGATCGATCGATTCCGATGGAATATTATGAGCATAAAGGGATTTACGCTTTCCGGAAACAAGCGTTAATGGACTTTTATAATTGGCCCATGCGAAACTTGGAAGCTTCCGAAAAAATTGAATGTATTCGGTATTTAGAATATGGTAAGAATATAAAATTAGCAATTTCAACTACCGAAAATGCGATTGAGATAGATACACCTGAAGATTTGTTGAAGGCTAATAAGGTGATGAAAGGTAGTGCGAAGTGAGAAGTGCAGAGTGCAGAGTTTTGAATAATAAAAACAACAATGAAATAAACAATAACAATGGCTGTAAATAACGAATATAGAAATTTTCCAATGGTACCAAGAGTAGTTTTCGGAAAAGGAAGTTTTAATCAATTACCAAATATTTTAGAACTTCAAAGAGAAGAAGGAGCACCTTTTATTTACTTGGTGGATGATGCTTTCGAAAATCATGGAACTATTGTAGAACGTATTGTTTTAAGTCAGAATGATAAAATTTTATTCGTTTCAGCTGAGGAAGAACCTAAAACTTCTCAAGTAGATGCAATTGTTTCAGATATATTAAAAGAGTTTGATAAATTACCTTCCGGAATTATTGGTATTGGCGGTGGATCTGCTATGGATTTAGCAAAAGCAGTTTCCTTAATGTTAACGAATAAAGGTGGCGCAGCAGATTATCAAGGTTGGGATTTAATTAAAACTAAATCTATTTATCACGTTGGTATTCCTACTATTTCTGGTACGGGAGCCGAAGTTTCTAGAACTTGTGTGCTTTCAGGACCTGTTCGTAAACTTGGAATTAATAGTGATTATACAACTTTTGATCAGGTAGTTTTAGATCCATTGTTGTTGGATGGTGTTCCGAAAAATCAGTGGTTTTATACTGGAATGGATTGTTTTATTCATTGTGTAGAATCTTTGGAAGGGACTTTCTTAAATGATTTCAGCCAGAGTTATGGAGAAAAAGCATACGATTTATGTTTAGAAGTTTATTTAGAGGATAATGATTTTACTGAAGCAGAAAAGCAAGGTAAATTAATGATGGCTTCTTGGCACGGAGGAATGAGTATCGCTTATTCACAAGTAGGTGTAGCACATGCTATGAGCTACGGATTAGGTTTTGTTTTAGGAACCAAACACGGAATTGGAAACTGTATCGTATTTAATCATTTACAAGATTATTACCCTGAAGGAGTAGCGATTTTTAAACAAATGGTTAACAAACATCAAGTTGATATTCCAACAGGAATTTGTGCAAACCTAACCGATGAGCAAATGGAAACGATGATCAATGTTGCTTTAAGTTTGGAGCCTCTTTGGGAAAATGCCTTGGGTAAAGAATGGAAAATCATTATGACTCGCGAAAAATTAAGAACTATGTATTCTAAAATGTAATGTGAATACTTAAAGTATTTTAAAGTTATAAGTGCCTAAAGTTGCTAAATATTTTAGGCATTTTTAATCAAATAGAAACTAATGAACCTCTACAAATATATATTCACCAAACTAATGGGTTGGGAAATCGTTGGTGATTTTAAAGAAAAAGAAATTAAAAAAGTCATAATGATTATCGTGCCTCATACAAGTTGGCACGATTTCTATATCGCTATTTTTACTCGGAAGACATTAGGGGTTATGGTGAACTTTGTGGGTAAAAAAGAATTGTTTATTTGGCCATTTGGTTATTATTTTAGATGGATGGGAGGCGCAGCTTTAGACAGAACATCTGGGCAAAATAAAGTAGAAGCTATTGCAGAAATCTTTAATTCTAAAAAAGAATTTAGATTAGCGATGGCACCTGAAGGAACCCGTAAAAAAGTAAAAGAATGGAAAACAGGGTATTATTACATTGCTCATTTAGCTAAAGTTCCGATAATGCCAGTTTCATTTAATTATAAAACAAAAATAGTTACCATTAGTGATCCGTTTTATACCACAGGAGATTTAAAATCTGATTCTGACTTCTTAAAAAGTTTTTATAAAGGAGTAGAAGGGAAAGTTGCTGAATATTCTTAACTTAATAAACCCTTGTTAATTCGCCATATTCCAAAATTTTACCGGTAGTAGTTTTAAGAGAAAGCTTATTAATTTCTATATTTTTCTTGGGAAAATATTTCTGAACCGTACCTTTAATCACTGTTTCTTTTAACTTAGGAGAATAGGTATTGATAATTAAAAAACCTTTATCGCTTAACAACTGACTCGCTATCTGAACTAATTCGGGGAATTTAGTTTCAATTTTCCAACGTTCTTTTTTTGCTCCAATTCCGAAGGCTGGTGGATCCATAATAATTCCGTCGTACTTTTTACCTCTTTTCACTTCTTTTGAAGCGAACTTTAAAGCATCGTCCAAAACCCAATGGATTCCGTTTAGGTTAGAACTTTCCATATTCAGCTTTGCCCAAGTAATAATCTGTTTCACTGAATCGCAATGATAAACATCGACTCCTCTATTTTTTGCAACTAAAGAAGCTCCGCCAGTATAAGCAAATAAATTTAAGAATTTTCCGTCTTTAGGAAGTCGGTTTTTAATGAATTCCCAATTGGTTTGTTGTTCTGGAAAAACACCCACATGTTTAAATTTAGTAAGCTTCAGATTAAAAACACATTCTTTATAAGTGATTTGCCATTTCGCCATTTCTTCATTTTCAGCAATAGGAAACTCTTTTTTTAACGAAACCCAAGTTCCAGTATTGGCAGTTGCTTCTACAAACTCATAATGTGCTTTTTGTTGCCATTCCTTTTCAGATAAAACGGGAGTGAAGTAAGCATTTCTGTCGGGTCTAATGGTAATGATTTCTCCCCAGCGTTCTAACTTTTTATTATTTCCGGCGTCGATTAATTCGTAATCTTTCCAATGTTGACTGTAGGTTCTTTTCATATATGCCCGCATTTCGACTCCGCTCAATATAAACTACAACGGGTATCTTAATTAGTCAACAAAGGTAATCTAATTCTAAAGAAATGTAAGGTATTGAACCTCTTTCAGCTAAGTAACAAATGTTACCCGACTTAGTGACTAATGTTACTGTGAGCACTTATTTGTTTCTGTAATTTTGTAGAGAATTAAATTTATATATTATGCCAACAGTAAAGTTAACAACAGAGCAATTCAAAAACGAAGTTTTTGATTATACAACAGAAAAAGAATGGAAATTTAAAGGTGATAAACCTGCAATTATCGATTTCTATGCAGATTGGTGTGGACCATGTAAAGCGGTGGCTCCAGTTTTAGAAGAATTATCTGATGATTTTAAAGATCAGGTAATTATTTATAAAGTAGATACTGAGGTAGAACGCGAATTATCGTCTGTTTTCCAGATTAGATCTATACCGTCTATGTTATTTATTCCAATGGATAAACAACCTATGATGCAAGCAGGTGCTTTACCAAAAGATGCTTTGAAAGATGTTATTGAAAAAGAATTGATTTAACCTTTTTTTGAAAAAGAAAGAACTAAAGGCAGCTAAGAAATTAGCTGCTTTTTTTATTCTGAAATTTTAACTCCGTCTTTCATTTCTGAAATAGTTGGCTTTTCAAACCAACTTTCCATAAAATCAAAATCTTCTTTGCTTACTTCAAATTCAAAGGTTTCTCCTTTTTCTGAATTTCTTTTTTGAATTCGTTCCCAACGAGTTTCTTTTGGAATATCTAGAAAATGTAATTTG